>CAITZA010000100.1 GCA_903896745.1 uncultured Desulfomonile sp.
AGCTTTATATGACAACAGCCCTTCTTGTTGAAACTACAAAGAAATCTTTCATTCAGGAAACCAAAAGCAAAAGCGAATTACTGGATGAGTTTTTTGATCAAAGACAGAATGACGTAGAATCATTATCCTCTTCCAGTGTTTTTTCGGGATATTATCATTCAAAAGCGCTTGGTATGTCTCGGGAATACGGGTTGTTGGCTCTGGCCTCGCTCATCGAGGCGGAGCTCAAAATTCGTATTGATTCAATTAAGGACTCTGGGCAGCCCGTTTTTGTGTCCGGAATCTATTATGACTATGACTCAAGGGAAGTTCTTGCACAATCCCATCACGTTACCCTAAAGGATTGGATTGAACCTGATGTTTTAAGGAAGATAATTGACTCGAAATCCGCTGCGCCCATTTTGGATAGCGTTTGCGGCCCAACTGCCTGCAAAATCTTCATCAGCAAACCCGTGACGCATGATCATCAGGAGAAAGGGCTCCTTATACTCGAGCTATCCCTGGATTTGCTCTCACAAAAGGTGTATGCCCCTGATGCCTATAACCATCGTGGAGACTCTGGCCTTGCTGACGAAAAGGGCAGATTGATAGTAGGTCCTTCACGATTAATTGGTAAGAATATTGAGCAAATATTTAATTTTCCCAAAAATGGAGCCAACCAGGAATTGCTCATTCAAAGCAGTTCCTGGAATTCCAACGCTGAAGATACGCAATCAAACCTTTTTATTGAGAAACTGAATGGAACCGGATGGTATGCGTTCAAGATCATACCTGGTTCAGTATTCGGTCGTGGGCCTTCCTCCAGTATATGGATGGCCTGGTTCTTTCTGTTCCTGCTCAGCGTCATTCTACTGATAATACTGGTGATCAGGAGCTTGAGGCTCAGAAACAGGATGTATGAGCAACTGAAATACGCTCATGACGAGTTGGAAACAAGGGTCCACGAAAGAACGGCGGAACTTGCCTCCGCCAATGCCGAGCTGATTTCCGAAGCAAAAGAGCGAAAACAGGCTCAGAAGAAACTCTATCATCAGGCCCAAATCCTCTCGTCAATCACTGACTCCATATTGATTGTGTCGCGGGATATGAAAATTATTTATGCCAACCAGGCAGCCAGAGATATTTTTAATATCGATGGCTCAGATAAAAAAGAAATTATGCTCTGCTTTCGTGTATTGAAACACGAATCCGGCGTGTGCGATGAATGTCCGGTTTTAGGAGTTCTGAAAGACGAAAAAGCCCATAAGTCGGTCACCAATTATTTTAGCAGGGATGGAAAAGAGTTGTGGGTCTACAACAACGCATTTCCTTTTTATGACGACTCCGGAGAACTTCTCGGCGCCATACTTCTTAGCACCGACTATTCCATACGCATGGAAATCGAAAAAACACTGAATCTGGCAAAGGAACATGCTGAAGCTGCGAGTATTTCAAAGAGCGAGTTTCTTATGCGTATGAGCCATGAAATCAGAACCCCAATGTATGCTGTGCTGGGAACTCTAGACCTTATCCTGGATTCTGACGCTCAAATAGAACACAGGGACCTTCTGGTAAACGCTAGAATCTCCGCAGAGTCTCTTCAGGGTATCCTTAATGATATTCTGGATTTCTCAAAAGTTGAGGCCCAGAGGCTTACTATAGAATGTCACGAATTCTCTTTGAGATCAGTCGTTGAGTCTGTAATGGAAACACTGTCCATCAGGGCTGAAGAAAAGCGCATCGAGATGGTGACTGAATATTTGTGCGATGTGCCGGACAATGTGATGGGTGATTCCCTGCGAATCAGGCAAATCTTGACCAATCTTGTTGGAAATAGTCTCAAATTCACTTCTAAGGGAGATATAACGCTCAAGCTCAAGGCTATTGATGAAGATTCAGGGAAGGCATCGTTTCTGTTTGATGTGACTGACTCCGGGATAGGAATAGCCCGTGACAAGCTCGAAAAGATATTCGACCCCTTTGCCCAGGCTGAGGGCTTTATTGCCAGAACATACGGAGGCACAGGGTTAGGGTTAGCCATCACTAAATCTCTGATTGAATTGATGGGTGGTTCAATATGGGTGGAGAGTGAAATTGGAAAAGGCAGTTCATTCAGGTTCTTGCTTCCGCTTGAGGTTTCGCAAAACGATTCAGATTCGATGGGCAAATGTGAGGTGATGGTAGAGGGAGACAAGGCGCTAATAATTGACGATAATCAGAAAAGCGCCGAATCGCTCAGGCTCAACCTTGAAAGTGTTGGTATCAACGTTTTGATCGAGAGCGATCTGGAGAGTCCTGAGGAACTTGTTTCAAGGGTTTCGGAAAAAGGCGTCCTATTCAGGTTTATCTTTATTGATCATGAGATGCCTCGGATGAGCGGTTTGGACATACTAAGACGATTGCCGGAGATGAAGGATACGAAACTGGTATTCATGGCTTACCCGTCAAAACTGGCAGCCATTCAAGAAGCCAGAACCCTTGGGGCAATTCTGTTTCTGGCCAAGCCATTTAAACTCCGGGATATTTTCAATCTTTTCGAAACATCCTCCAATGTTTCCAGAACAAATGATTTCCTTGCCGGCCTGGATCTAAACTATATTTCCGCTGAACGAACCGATCAAAATTTGTCCATACCCAGAAGCATACTCCTGGCCGAAGACAATACGGTCAATCAGAAACTTATACAACGAACTCTGGAGAGAAAAAACTTCAGGGTTAGAATTGCAAATAATGGCAAAGAGGCGGTAGAAGTTTTCAAAGCGCAATACTTCGATTTGGTCTTGATGGATGTTCAGATGCCGGTAATGGATGGACTCAGCGCAACAAAGATTATCAGGGATTATGAACGTCAAATCAACAGGCGCACACCCATTGTCGCCATGACGGCTCATGCTTTCCAGCAGACTCAGGATGTCTGCAGGGAGGCCGGAATGGATTATTATTTTTCAAAACCCATTTCAGGCAAAAATCTCATTGAAAAGATAGAAACGATACTGAAAAGACCCCAAGGGATTTGACCAATTCCCGTTGCAAACCACGCTTCTCGCAGTCTGACTGAAATCCATGGAAACCATCATATCCCTGCAGGATAAAGGGGACAATCGGCTCCGGCGCACTCTTGTTGTTTATGATGCTGGGAGCATATCAAACGATCGTCAGCCGGCAATCTGATTCCACAAAGTGATTGTGACATTTTCGCAGCCTGTTTTAGCGCCAGATAGCATTCTCGCTGACAGCACCTCGCCACCTTGAATGAGGATATACTCTTTGCTGCGGAAGAAACCCCAAGCATTGCTGACTGGCGCTGATTCGGGGTTAGGGGAGTGGCTTCACCAATTATTGAAACGGCTATTCCAACGCCGGTTGCAGCCCCGCAAATTCCCAACGAAGCGCATGACCCTCCCGCCACCAGCTTGCCGCGTCTTATAGCCTCCCGAATGTCGTTTGCAGTGACACAACCACCCAAATTTCTGAAGCTTGTTAATATTATGGCGGGCGCCAAACTGTGATGTTCTGGTCCATTAATCGGAAAACCGTCAATTCTGCGGATTTTCTTTAATAGCCCGATCATGTCAGTGTCAGTAGATGAAATACAGGAAGACTCGACAAACAGTAGGGGATCGGAACTATGGCAGTTGTCGCAAACAAAATGATTGTTTTCACAGGTAGACAACGAGTCGAAATATTTGCCACAAATATTGCAACGTCTTGATTCTGCCATCTTTATGTAGACGAGCGGCGCCCCGCAAACGACACAACCGCTTCCCGAACCTGTATTTTCATTCGTTGCGGGTTGTTGAGATTCGGAATGATAGCATCCACAACCGGTAAAACCGGTCGATCCCGAAACCCTCCCGGTCGCGCTATCAGGTCCATCTACTACCGGTCCAAACAAAGGGGGCTTGAAGCCCCTGAAAGTTAGGGAAAAAAACTGATGATCCATCACTGTTCTGTATGGAAATTTTTTGAGGACGGATGAATTGCAGAAACCGGCATCCTTGATCATGGAGAAAAGATATTCCTGCCTGAGAGCGCCTCCGAGGCATTCGCCCGAAAGTTTGGGATCGTTTCTGATTTGCAGCGGTGGCTCGGAATCACAAACGACATCCGAGATCACAAAACGCCCCCCCGGCTTGAGGATACGAAATATCTCCATAAATACCTTGCGCTTGTTTCTACAGAGGTTCACCACACAATTGGAGATCACTACGTCCGCAAGGTTGTCCGGCAGTGGAATGTCCTCCAGAACGCCTTGCAGGAAACAGATATTGTCATACCCAAGCCGTTTTGTAACCTTTTCGTTTGCCCTGACTGCCAGATCGAGCATTGGGCCGGTCATGTCAACACCTATGGCTCTACCAGTCGGTCCAATTATCCTGGAGGCCAGAAAAAGTTCTATGCCCGTTCCGCACCCTAAATCGACGATGGTTTCACCCTCAGACAAGTCCGTGTCATGAACCGGACTGCCGCATCCGTATCGTCTTGCTAAAGCAAACTCGGGGATCAATTCGGAAACAGACTTGTCGAATGAAACCGGATTCAGGATTGTTTCGTCCGTTTGTTCGGCCCTGTCACCGTAAAACCCACGGACATAGCCTTCGCCATCCTTGATCGCCAAAGTCAGCAGGCAATTGGAATGCGTGAAATTAACTTCTGGATCATTGTGGCAATCGTGAACCACATCCCCCATCCTTAACTCAAGAGCCGCGCCTGGCTTCCGCCCCGGAAGCTTCTCTATCTCCTTTTCGATAACACGAAGGGCTATCTCGTTGTAAAGCGGACGGAACGGATCATCGCCAATGCCCGTTTCGCCTGTTTGCGAAATATGATTAATCATGCAGTGATCTATGTCTCCACCACCTGTCAGGAAACGTAAAGGGTCTGTTGCAATTGCGGGAACCTGATTCATGGAAAAAGAGCGGATCGTTTTTAGTACAGGACTCTCACGCCAGACACTTTCAATGCCCTGATTGCAGTCTCCCGCCCATAAAGGCGCCACGCCGATCGTGGCGGGGGAAGGGTATATTCCAAGGTCAGGCCCCACCGAAAGAGAATCCCATCCTGCGGAACCCAAATCAAAGCGGGTTCCTGTATGTGTAAGAACCTGCGAACGAATTGCTTCAACGTTGTCAATCACAACCCCGGTTCTGTCCGCAACCTCAATCACTTCCCTGAATTCTTTCACGAGCCCGGATATATCAGGACAATCAAGGAAGCTCCCTTTGCCTTTTTTGAAATGCCACAAAAAATGAACGTTCCTGATCCCAAGAAGCGATGATTTAATTATGAAGTCAGTCATTGCAGGGACATTGCTTTTGTTGACAGACATGGCAAGGCTACATCCAAAACCGTCTGATAAAATCCTTGAGACGGACTCGATCACCCTGCCGTATGCTCCATGTCCCCTGATTGCGTCATGGGTTCGCTCCGATCCATCAACGCTGACTTGAAAAGTTAATCGGGTCTTGTCGAGTCTTTTCAGGAAATGGGAATGTTTTTCATAGAGCAGGCCATTGGTCAGGATGGCGCCCCGCACTCCCTCATGTTTAAGAAGAAAACTAATAATCTCGGTAAATTCGGGGTGAATAAGCGGTTCACCGCCTGTCAGGCAAACTACGCTTAGTCCCAAAGGTACAGTTTGACCTATCACATTCCGTATTTGGGCCGTATCAAGTTGACTGCCTAGTGTCAATCGCTCTGAAAAAAGACAGTGGCTACATGACAGATTGCACTTATCCGTTATGTGAAGCCAAAGCTCGTTCAGTTTTCCGAGCCTCCTCCCATGCCTTCCTGTATACGGCTCCGGCTTGGGCGCCTGTATCGATCCGAGAAACGACCGGAACGACAAGAGTCTGTCAAGGACCGTGTCAAGCGCCTCCACGTCGTTGATAGATATTGGCTCAATGTTTCCACCGGTAACGTCCATGATCAATCTGTCCATATCTGATGATGGAGCAAACCAGTATGGCGCCTCAGGGTCAATATAGACCGCATTCTCCGGTCTCTCGATTCGAACAAATTGCCTATTGATCAGGGATATTGTTTCAAATGACGAACTTGCATCTTCCATCAGGTCTTTCCGAAAATCTGGCGTCTGGCTGTATTGGTAAGTCAAACCAGTCCTCGTAATTTCAAAATAATGGCAGTTCTATCAATTAACTATCAGCGCTTACCCATGCATGCCGCATAAATTGGTTTGCGCTGTTATCTCAGGTAGGATAACGCCTGCCGATGAACCGTAGGGCTGACATTATCGCCGACCGATTCCGCTATATTCCGTAACGCAACCGTAACCTTATCCTTAAGATTTGGCCTCATCTTCTGAACCTGCTGAAATACGTTTAACAAAAGCGACGCTACAAAGGTGTTCACAGGCGCCAATTCCGTTACGGTTTTGACTGTCCAGTCGATTCCCTCATCTGTCCAAACTTTTCTGTTGTTCATGGCCATGGGAATAAACAGGGCCCTGGACCACGTAGGATTGGTAACGTCAAAACCCGCCCTGTTCTTTTCAATCTCAATCATCTCGAACACATCTTGACGGGTTCCTGATGATATAATTCTCAAATAATTCGCGTAGGCGCTCAGGTGACCATGCCAGAGTTGATGTACGTCGTTTAGGATTTCTTTTCTACTTGGGGATGAACATCTATTCAGGGCATTCAGGGCGCCAACCCTGTCAGTAGCGGTAGTAGCGTTCCTGAAATGATCAAGTATTATTTCATGGGTTTCATTCGAGTCTACTGCTGAAATCAGTTCCAGTAGTGTCTGTTTCAATACCCTGGCCTCAATGCCGTCTTTGGGATCAGCCCTGTGTTCATACGTTTCCAGGTTTTTGAACGATTCAATCAGCCGTTTGCGGTATCGATCATTGATCGCCAGCATCAGCCTGTCTTTTGCCGTAACAAGCTCGGGATACCAGGTGAAGTAGTTCCTGTTAAGAGGCTGCTCATCTACCTTTATCAGAAACGCCTTCAATGAGGGGCTCACAGTGTCATCTTCCAGGAGTTCCCCGTAAAGATCCAGCCACGCGGGATCAATTACATGATCCGGATTCTCGAGAATGGCGATCCTCTGTTTGTCCGTGAGAGATCGCATCGCTTCTACACGGTTGAATGTATCCGGGTCATATTTTGCCTGCATGGAAAGCTCTGAATCGGTTACTCCGACGTGACAGAATGAACCGTAGAATGAATAACCTCTGTTCAGGGAAGCAAATGCAGGCTTGCGCTGAATGTTCGCAATAATGATCCTGACTTTTTCCCGGTCAAATTCAATGGTTTTTTCGGAGTCTTTAATCACATGTCCGGAATCATCCAGCAAGGCTAGCTGGATTGGAATATGAAATGGCTCTCGGTCCTTTCCACATTTTTGTTGAAACAGGATTTCATATTCTTTCGTGTCGTCATTATAAGAGGTTTGCGCCTCAACTTTCGGATAGCCAATCCTGTAAAGCCAGCCATTCCTGAACTGGCTCAATGAGCGCGAAGCCGCCTCTTCGAAACAATCAAAAAAATCCTGGGTGGTTGCGTTCGAATTCCTGAATCGTTTGAAATAGATGTCCTTACCTTTGACAAAAGTTGACGGGCCCACAATGAGTCGTAGCATCCTGATAACTTCTGCGGCCTTGACATAGGTAACTCCATCAATCAGTTCATCCGGGTCGTTAAAACCGTCCCGAACTATCCTTCCGGCTTTACCTGTGTCCTCGATTGCCAGTGGCCCCAGAAGCGGGTGTCTTATCGAATCCACCTGATTGAGTCGTGTAAAACCAGGGTCAAATGTGTCGCTCATGAACCTGCGTTCAACGTCTACCGTATAAGCCTCATTAAGCCAAACATCAAACGGAGAATCCATCGTAGTTTCACTACCACACTGGTTATGTTCAAATTCATGAACGATCACGGCATGAGCATACATCAGGCCGCTATCCAGGGTATGTTCATGAACAAGAGCCGCGTCTGTGACAATGGTGGTGTTCCCCACATTTTCCATTCCGCCGAAATTGGACTTTGTCATACAGATTGTTCGATATGTGTCCCCTGTGTATTCGTAATCCTGGGTTTCCCCGACCCAGAGCGCTGACCGTTTCAGTATTTCCATCGGAATCATGGCCTCAGAAGACCTTCCCAACGGTGTCAAATATTCCAGCCTGACCTCTTTTCCGCTTTCATAAACCACCCTGTCCACCAATGTGTCCCAAGTCCCGACGCATACTATGAAGAGGTACGGCGCCATGGGAACAGGATTGATGTAGGTTATCACCTGCCTGAGTGGATTCAGTCTCGATATGATCGGTCTTCCTTCAGGATTTGTTTCCCTGCAAATATTTCCGTTCGATATAAGGTGAGTGTATCTTGCGTCAGCCTCTATTGTAGTTTTCATGGTACATTTGGCCCGGCAATCGTCAAAAATAGGGGCTATCCTCTGAAATCCCCATTGCTGACATTGTGACATGTATTGCTGAGGGCGCCCTTCAGGTGTGAAATCCCTGTATATTCCCTCCAGGATATGATCCGAGGGTATACAGCGTGTGACAGTCTGAAGCTTCATTCTGGTTCCGGGCTCTACAACGCCCTGTGTATTGACTGTAAGCCTGTTATGGGAAGTGTCGTAATTAAAGTGGGCTTCATCTGACTGATTACTTGAGGCTTCATACCTGATCCACCTTATGCGAACAATTTCCAGATCTCGAGCGTCAAGATCTATAGACTCCAGTCGCTCTGTAACCGTGAAATCAAGAGTATTGGTTACCTCTACACCATCATCCAGGAAATTGATGTATAATTCCAAATGATTGAGTTTCACTTTAAGTGGAACGAAATCTGACGGGGTATATTTGAACTGATTGGCCAATTTGATAACTCCTATACCAGACTATGATATGTAATTCGTATGAAAGGCTTTGGCTTGATCGCGATCCCAAGTTCCCCTGCCGACACGATATCAATGAATGTATATCTAATGACTTCAGATGGCAATCAGCTTGCTGTAGAATAAACTCCGAAAAAGGAGACTGCTTCAATATTACAGGGCGCCGGTCTCAAACATCTTTTGAGCAATACTTCAAACCGTAACTGCGTTAGCGGTTTCTTGACATTACTGCCGTTTTTGGCGGATTATGATTCTTTTACATAACACTATTTATTACTCAGGTGAACAACATGGTCGCAAGCCAGTTTGGTAGGCAGCGGGTGGCGTCCGGCGTGAGCCAGTTGGATAGGCTACTTGGCGGATTATATATAGGTGACAATGTCGTGTGGCATGACGATTCGGGAAGTCTGGCGTCCGTATTCTGTCTAAACCTCATTCAGGCGTCTCAATCCCAAAACAAACCAATAATTTATGTTAGTTTTGACAGATCTCCAAGAAATCTTCTGGATAAGCTCGGATCGCTGGCTGAAAATCCGATGCTAACAATACTGGACTGTTTTACATGGGGCAAAGGGGCAGGATCGGATGTTTTTCTGAGGTTTTATTATGAAAACAAAACCGAATGGCCCTGCCGTATAATTCGTGTAGATGAACCACGTCAGGCGACTCAAGTCATGGATGCCCTTTACGGAATTCATTCCGGCATGAGTGGCGATGTCAGGTTCGTTTTTGAAAGCATCACCGGAATGCAGGATCTCTGGGGAGGAGAAGACAGCATTCTCAAATTCTACACTCATTCTTGCCCCCGTCTGTATGAATTGAACACAGTGGCCTACTGGATCATGGAAAAAAACGCGCATTCCTCACGACTTAGGGCGCAAATCAATCAAATTGCTCAGGTGGCAATAGAGTTGTCCATCAAGAGGGGGACTACATCTCTCACTATCCTCAAAGCCGAAGAGAGGAGCATGGATAATCTTCACAAGCCCTACAATTACTGGACCAAGGACCTCAATATCAGCTTTGAGGAAGAAAAAAAGACATCCCGGCGTATCGAACTGGGTATGCGTTTGAGGGAGGTCAGGACAAAACGTGGATTGTCTCAAACCGAACTCGCTAAACTGGTCGGGGTTACTCCAAGCACCATATCCCAGATTGAAAGCAATCTCATTTATCCCTCTCTGCCAGCGCTGCTAAAAATGGCCGAAGTCCTGTCGGTTGATGTCAGTTCTTTTTTCCAGGAAAAAATGAACGTTGCGCGCAGAATAGTCTTTTCCGCAAGTGAATCCTCCGAAATAAAACTGCCGGACATGCCCGAAGGCGCTGTGGTAGCCAACCTGTTGATACCAGTGGATTTTGATTCTCAGGCCGAGCCATATCTTATTGAGCTTACCGCTGACGCAAAATTGCCGTCCCATTTCTTTATTCATAAGGGTGAAGAGTTTGGATATCTGTTAAGTGGAAAGCTCCAGATGGTTTTGGACAAGGCGGTTTATAATCTCAAATCGGGGGACGTGGTTTTTCTGACTTCCGAAATGCCAACCCAGTGGTACAACCCAGGCCCGTCCGTTGCTCGTATTCTGTGGCTGAAAGTCAAGTAATTACAAACTAATGCCAAACTGAAAATTAATTTGCGCCTCATGGAACAAACAACTGATTGCAGGGTCAATGATTCAGAATATTTGAGCGGGCCTCGAGATTCCTGTCCGTCCCGCGAAGGCTGAATCACATGAACCCAAACTACGCCCCTCCGCATGCCAAAAAGGCCAATCGTTCCATCATCCGTCCCCATAACTCGTCATTCCAAAATTTTGATGACGGGCCGTGAGGCCTTACCAACGATATTTTCTTGACGTCAAAATCAAGCCGTTATAAGTGTTATAAGTTTGACTTAAATCACGACAATACCGGCGGTATGTTGTTTGTCACAATTCATGAAATGTTTGAGAAATTATATGGAGAACTGAGATGATACCTGTTTGCGAGCCAGCGCTAGACGGGCGCGAGATGGAATATGTTCGTGAATGTATCGAAACGAGCTGGATTTCATCTGCTGGCAAGTTCATAACCCTGTTTGAGAAAAAGTTTAGTGAATACTGTGGGGCGCCCCACGGTGTAGCGTGCAGTAGTGGAACTACCGCGATACATCTGGCTCTTGAGGCTCTGGGCATAGGCCCGGGCGATGAGGTAATAATACCGGATTTCACCCTCATTGTTTCGGCCAACATGGTCATCCTGGCAGGAGCCAAACCTGTCCTGGTAGATGTGGACGCTCGCACGTGGTGTATTGATCCTTCCAAAATAGAACAGAAGATAACCCCGAAAACCAAAGCCATCATGGCTGTCCACATGTACGGCCATCCCTGCCATATGGACAGGATTAATGAAATAGCCAGGCGTCACAATCTGTATGTGATCGAGGACTGTGCGGAAGCTCACGGCGCCGAAGTAAACGGGGTAAGGGTAGGGGCGCTAAGTGATGTTGCCTGCTTCAGCTTTTACGGTAACAAGATACTTACCACCGGCGAAGGCGGCATGTGTGTATGTAAGGATGATGAAATAGCCAGAAGAATGAGATTGCTATGCAATCAGGGCTTTGGCGAGCCGCGATTTGTGCATCAGGTTGTCGGATACAACTATCGATTGACTAATGTTCAGGCTGCCATAGGGCTTGCCCAGACTGAAATGGTCTCCGAAAAAGTTCAGAAAAAGCGTTGGATTGGCCAGAAATATAACGAGTTGCTGGCGGACTGGCCGTATGTAACCCTACCTGTCGAAGAACCCTGGGCGAAAAACGTTTACTGGATGTACGGGATTGTCATAAAACCCGACCTCGGCCTGACAAAGGATGAGGTCATGACCAAACTCAGGGAAAAAGGGGTAGACACAAGATCGTTCTTCTGTCCGATGTCACTGCAACCGGCTTACAAGGGAAATGATCATAGATTTCCGGATATATCGGGGTCTTATCCAGTCTCCGTAGATCTCTGGAATTCGGGGCTCTACCTGCCCTCCGGTTTGCCTCTCACTGAAGAACAAATAAATACAGTTGTGGAGAAATTGAGAGAGCTAAAACAGTAAGCTCGGATCAATCGACAATAGTCCCCCATAAAACCGTTTTCCGGGTTTTGTGGGGGAATTTTCTGACAAATAGTGGCGCCTTACGCCCTGACATGGCGCCAAAATATATCGGAGGTTCAATATAATGGCTGATCCGCGGGTTTCAATAGTGCTCGCTACCTATAACGAAAAAGAAAACATTCTGGATACAATTGGAAGCATTTTCGCGAATATAAAGGACTCTGTAGAAATAATAGTTGTCGATGACGATTCAACGGACAAGACCTGGAAGATCGTGGAAGATCTTAATGATTCCAGGGTAGTGGTCATTCGTCGCGTCGCCACAAGGGGTCTGGCTTCCGCTTTCAACAGGGGGATCATAGAATCCAGAGGCGAAATCGTCGGCTGGATGGACGCCGACATGTGCATGCCGCCATCCCTGCTTCCGGAAATGATTGAAAAACTGTCCGAATTCGATATAGTTGTCGGTTCCCGATATGCTGACGGCGGCATAGATGACAGGGCGCCCCTCCGTGTAATATCAAGCAGATTGATTAACGGCCTTGCAGGCCTTGTCCTCGGGTACGGCATCAAGGATTATGACAGCGGTTTCGTCGTTCTGCGAAGATCCGTCTTTGACAAGGTTTCCATAATACCTACCGGATACGGCGCTTATTTTATGGAATTTCTTTATACCTGCAGGAAAAAAGGTCTTACTGTTTATGAACTTCCTTACGTCTTTAGGGATCGGGCAAAGGGGATTTCAAAGTCAGCCCCGAGCATTCTGAAGTTTTTCAGAACCGGCCTTCAATATGTCATCCGTATCTTTGTCGCCCGACTAAGAAAGATAGACTGATGTCTCATCAAATTCTCGAACCTGGATTTGAACGGAAGGATGATCGTGGCTGGTTCAGGGAAGTTCTGAATACCGGACACTGGGAAGCCATGAATTGGGCGCAGATGAACATGGGCTCTGTTCTGGGCAACCATTATCACAAAAAAACGGTCGTCTTTCTCTACCTTGTGACCGGTTCAGCCAACATAAGAACTGTGAACATCAATTCGGGTGAAAGAGATGAATTCACGGTTACCACCGGGCATGGCGTCATGCTGACCACCAATGAGTCGCATGCAATTCATTTTCTGGAAGACTCCCAGGTGATTATGCTTAAATCGCACAGATTTGACCCACATGACCCTGACACTTATCATCACACTGTATGATTTATCCATACTCTGATTTGTCGGTTTGAATAGTGGAATCCTACGAATACGAAACGCTGTATCATCACGAAACCTCCTATTGGTGGTTTCGCGGGCTTCATTCAATCATGATTGATACCCTGAA
>CAITZA010000101.1 GCA_903896745.1 uncultured Desulfomonile sp.
CGGGCCGCCTCCGCCCCACCCTGCTCCCTATCCAGAACGACAAGTATTGTGTGACACTCAGCGCCATTAACTCCTCGACGGTCGAGTTCACTTCTGACCTGTTCCAAAGCTATAAGTTTGCTGTCAAACCTGGTTACAAGGTCGTCCACGAGCGCCATTCGCTCGTTATCATCAATTTCCCCCTCTATCAGGGCATGCTCTCCATAGCTTTGAATTTGGGATCTGAAATCATCAACAGACTTGACGCGTTCGATTTTACGTGTAAAGGCGGCGGGCACGGCGCCCGTTACCGACATCCCTGCAACAATGGGTACCCCGGCCATTGCAATTCCAATTATTTTGGTGATGTCCGGAGCTTCCTCTCTAAGCAGCAGACACATAGCCTCGCAAATTTTTTTGAAGACAACTGGGTAAGAAACAAGTGGCCTGAGTTGAATATATATGGGGCTGTAAATTCCTGATATCAGGGTCCAGCCTTCGGGTCTGTCCCTGTAAAAAGTCCTTATCATTCTGTATTCATAAAGTAATCTTAGGACTTCCCTAGACAATATTTCCTTTTGATCAATCCAGGCCATGGATCACTCCTCTCCAAGACAGTCAACAAGTTTAAATAAAAGCAATGTAGCATATTTTTCAGTCAATTGGGTCTCAAAACCCAACTGCTCCATAATTCACAATCACAATTAGCCAATTTTCATGTTATGACGCATACCCATGCAACCTGTCTATGTCGATGTGAAACTATCACGCTGCCAATCTGTAGATGAAGAAGACCACAATAACCCATAGGGTGAGAAAAACAGCGGCCTTCCAGAATTGCCTGTAGGAATCCACGGCGTTTGTGTGGAAATATTCTTGCGTCACAAGGAAACACAGGTGTACCGGTGACAGCATCATCCCGATGAATCCGAAGCCGTAGGCCAGAACAACATACGGCATGATATTTTCATTTGAAGGGGCCAATGTCGCAACCAGCGGAAATGACGATCCTACGAAACCAACGGCTATACCCGTAACCAACCCCGCTATTAAGGGAAGCAAGGCAATTACAAAAGTCTCCGGTATATGAAAAGCCTGAAGTTCGCTTCGAATCTGACTGATTGTATGCGATTCCTCGAGAATCCCCTTGAAGGCCATAATTGCAAAGACCATAAGCACTATAGAGATTATTCCTGATTCAAGAAACGCTGCTTTTACGTCTGAAGAATCAAGACCGCCAACTAGTGTAACGTATGTAATTCCAGCCACCAACGCTATCGCCATTCCAAGATGTTGAGATAGCGGAACAGATACGCCCGACAACAGGCGAAAAAACTCCGCGCCCGCTTGTAAGGCAAACATCAGGAACAGTACCAACAATATTGGTGAAACCTCTCTCAAGAAATCCATAACGGCGCCGGGGGATGATTTTCCGTTCTCTTCCTGTGCTGACGGAATTTTCGGCAATACGAAAAGCAGTCCGGCCACTATAGCCCCGATGGACAATGGTATTTGAAATAACGTTAGTCGCCAGGCTTCCAAGCCGAAGATAGATAATGAAAGAATGAATCCCGGATATAGCGGCCATGAAAACTCCGGAACGTGTCGGAACCAGTAATTGATGGCTAGTTTTGATTCCGGTTTTACTCGAAAATCTCCGAGCGCAGTCTCGATCATTGGCGCTGAAAAAACTGCTCCCCCAGGCATTGGCAGGAGACCTATCAATGCTGGCGCCAAAACCAGCGAAACACCCGCTCTAGTAGATAACGCCCTCAACGACGACACTATTGAGTCAAGCCGTCCACTCCGTTTCAAAAGACCACTAAACACCACGATAAGCGTTATAACAACCGAAAGCATTAATGTTGGGCGCGAAAATGCCTCAATAGTCATGGTTTTAATAATGGACAATATGTCCATTTTCATCCACAGGCCCATCAATACGGAAATGATCGCAAGACAAACATACAGGGGAAGCTTTCGATTCATTACCAGCAGCGCCGAGAAGACAACCATTATCTTCAGAAGCGCCGGTTGAGGTATTTCCATCATGATTTCCGTCCAGTATCAATTAGAGGTTTGAACCGGTTTCATTTCATATCCAACAAAAATTTCTAATCTAGCATACCAAACTGACTTGTAAAGCTATATCCATTCCGTAATTTATACCGGATGAGGCGAATGGGCGTAAGGATTGAGGTAGAAGGCAGAGATGGTTTTGAAAGGAATCCGAATGGGAGGTCACTTGTACGCGCGCAACAAACCGTAATTTGCATCTCGCGCTTTTCACGCGCTTAACAATATATTATTGATAAATCGCGCCTAAATCGCGGTATTTTCTGGTAGTAGGACTACCTAATCGCGTTATAGTTCCCTTTATTCAAAAATTATTAGAGGGTAAGCTGCATTAATTTCTTGACTACATGATTTACGGGTGATAGGAGCCCTTTTCGAGGGAACTAACTTCTCTCACATGATTAGCCTAAGCTTCAAAGTTCAAACAAAATAGTCTATTGGGGCTGATGGCGAATAAATTGGTTTTCCTCTGTAATAAATTTCTGTTGAATAAAATATACCATTTTTGGTAGTTATTGGGTGAATATGAAGGAGTTAGACATGACTCAAAGTTCGTCGCACGTCCTGGTTGAGCCCCGCACCGAAGCGCCTGATTTTACCTCTAACTTTAAGCACTTAAAAAAGTTGATACAGGAACTCAAAGTAGAAAATGATGTAAGCCTGAGAAAGGAATTGTTTGGAGACGAAGATGTAGAAAGGCGTTTGACCAAAAAGGAAATGAAATTATTGTTCAAGTTTATGAGAAAACTTGAAAGTCATTATGATGAGAGTTCGACTCCACCTATTCCAAAAGAGCTCGAAAAATCCATCAGAAATCGTAACAAGTCCGCCTGGTTGCCTTGGGAAACAGAGGCCATCCAGAAAATTGATGACTGGAGACAGGAAATCCACGAAAAACGCGAAACCGCACGTAATCTTCTAAACTCAGCCTTGGAAAAAATCCGGCGTGGCGAGAAAATTTGATTTCCGCCAGGCCGGTTCTAAATACCTAAAATCTCTCTAACCAGTAGACAGGAAAGATGCTTTTTGTCCTGTCACTGGTCAGATTCATTTTCGGGTACATACATTTTTTCTGCTTCCCTACCCTATCACACCTGATCCCTTCTTCGTTCATTCATCCCTGTTTTTATTGCCCGCATTTGATTTTGTTTTTTTCATGCTATATATTCGACAGACAATTTTTGACCGGAGGCGCCATGTCAGAATTCAGACCCAGACCCGAAATTAACGCTGTTAAGGAGCTTCAGAAGGGCGTTGAAGATATCAAGACTATTGTGAACAGGTTCTTTCGAGGCTGGGGGATCGGGGCGGTGTTAGCGGCTTTGGTCATTTTATACATGCTGTCTGGATTGTATGTGGTTGGCCCTGGCGAAAAGGGGATAGTATTGCTTTTTGGCAAGGTACATTCCCTGACAGAACCCGGCCTTCGCTACCGCCTACCCAAACCGTTCATGACCCAGATCGTTGTCGATACCGCCAAGGTTAGAAGAGCCGAAATTGGATTCAGATCCGATGCCAATAGAACGCGAGCCATAGCCGCTGAATCGCTTATGCTTACCGGAGATGAGAATATCGTCGATGTTCAGCTCTTCGTACAATACAAGGTACAGGATCCTGTGAAATTCCTTTTTGGATGCGAAAATCCTGAAAGCGCATTGAAAGCCTCCGCTGAAGTCGCCTTGAGAGGAGTCGTAGGAGAAAACACTATCGATTATACAATGACGCGAGGCCGAATGGAAATTCAGAACAAGGTCGAGGCATACCTGCAGAGACTCTTGGACACATATGATACCGGCCTGCAGGTCACCCAGGCGCGTTTGCTCGTGGTTGACCCACCTTCTCAGGTTCAGGAGGCCTTTCACGATGTTGTCAGGGCATGGGAAGATCGCGAGAGATTAATCAAGGAGGCGGATGGTTACCAAGAGGACGTGCTGCCTAAAGCACGAGGTCAGGCTCAACAGGAAATACGGGAGGCCGAGGCGTACAAGGCTCAGAGGGTTATTCGTGCAGAAGGCGACGTTCAGCGCTTCGCATCCATTCTGACCGAATATTCCAAAGCTCCTAAGGTAACTCGTGAGAGACTTTATCTGGAGAGTGTAGAGAAGTTTTTGCCTAAGACTCGCAAATTTGTGCTTGAGTCTCCTGAGTCCAGACTTTTACCTCTTTTGCCTCTGACTGAGGCCGCCAAACCTGTTCCAGGTCAGACCCAGCCGATTGGCAACAAAGACTCTTCAACTACCAGGAAAGGCAATGACTAGTATGACAAAATTACTTGCGGCGCTAGGCATTATAGTATTGGTTGCCAGTCAGGCGTTGTTCATCATTCAGGAATGGGAACAGGGATTGATACTTGAATTCGGCAAACCCGTCAGAATCATTCATGATCCTGGACTATATTTCAAGTACCCATTTATTCAGGAACTTCTTGTTTTTGAAAAACGAATCCTTGCTGCAGAAGCCAGGCCGGCCGAATGTATCACACTGGACAAGAAGAGGCTAACTGTAGATACCGTTTCACGCTGGTTAATCACCGATCCCCTTACCTTTTACCAGACGGTCAGAAATTATTCTGGCGCTATTGCGAGGTTAAATGACATTATTTTTGCCAGGGTCAGACAGGAGATCGCAAATCATAACTTCACGGACTTCATCAGAGAGGAACGCGAACGAATTATGGGCCAGGTCACAACCGGCACTGAAGAACATGCCAGGAGATTTGGCATCAAAGTCATAGACGTTAGAATAAGAAGGGTTGACTTGGCTGAAGAGGTTCAAAATAGCGTTTTTGCACGAATGAAGGCCGAAAGGGAACGTATTGCAAAGCGCTATAGGGCCGAAGGCGATGAACAGGCTCGTGAGATACGGGCCAGCGCCAACAAGGAAAAGGAAATCATCATGGCTGAGGCCTATAAAAAGGCTGAGACTCTAAGAGGACAGGGAGATGCGGACTCCACCCGAATTTACGCAAAAGCCTACGGTCAGGATCCCGATTTCTTTTCATTTATCCGGCATCTTGACGCCTATGAGAAAATTTTTGTTTCCGAAAGCACTCTACTATTGCGACCAGATTCTGCATTGATGAGATTCTTTGATACCCCGTACCCAGGGACTGCCAAGCCCTGACAACTAACCGGCGCCCTGGCACGCGCATCCCGGTCTGATGCAACTTACGCTTGTTTCATTCCGGATTATTTTTTTTTGAGAAATCCCACATTCCTCTCCCCACCGATGGTCCTCGATTTTATGGCTCTCGGTGGGAACATTCATCCCGAGACTCTGGACCTTTTTGCGAATTCATGGACTTGACCTTAAACACTGGTTCGGCTAAAGTCGCGAACCTGACAGGATTTCGTGGATAGAAGGGGCTATTTGATATGAGAGCTTTATTGGTTTATCCGGATATTCCTGACACTTTTTGGAGTTTTAAACATATTCTAAAATTTATCAGGAAGAGAGCGGCGCATGTGCCGCTTGGTCTGTTGACGGTAGCCAGCATGATGCCGAGAAAATGGCAACTCAAGCTGGTGGATATGAATGTAGAAAAATTATGCGATGAGCTCATTGAGTGGGCAGACCTCGTTTTCATCGGGGCCATGGTGGTTCAGAAAGAGTCGGTACAACAGGTACTAAATATATGCAAACGCCTTGGCAAAAAGACTGTAGCTGGAGGCCCCCTATTCACAAGCGTGCCGGAACAGTATCAGGATGTGGATCATTTGGTGCTAAATGAAGCTGAAATAACCTTTCACCAATTCCTGGAGGATTTGCAAAATGGGAATCCTCAACATCTTTATCAGTCTGAGGAAAAGCCGGACATTACTAAAACCCCATTGCCGCGCTGGGATCTCATCAACATGAATTATTATGCCTCAATGTCGATACAATATTCGCGTGGGTGTCCTTATGACTGTGAATTTTGCGACATTGTCAAACTCAACGGTCGTCGGCCCAGGGTAAAAACGTCTCAGCAGATGATTCAGGAATTCGACATACTATACAACATGGGGTGGAGAGGTCGCTGTTTCATTGTTGACGACAATTTCATAGGCAATAAGGTCAAGGTTAAATCCGTGCTAAGGGATTTAATCCCATGGCAAAAGGCTCGCAATTATCCATTCAGTCTTTTTACCGAGGCTTCAGTCAACCTTTCTGAAGATCAGGAACTTATGAGCCTGATGACAGAGGCAGGTTTTGATTCAGTATTTCTAGGACTCGAGACACCGGCTGAGGAATGTCTGGTGGAGTGCGGAAAACATCAGAATACATCCAAAGACTTGGTTGAGGCAGTAAAGACCATACAAAGGAATGGCATGGAAGTCATGGGTGGTTTCATCATCGGATTCGACAATGATCCTCCAAACATTTTCGAACGCCAGGTCAAATTTATTCAGTCAAGCGGCGTTGTCAAGGCCATGATCGGACTGCTCAACGCCATACCTGGCACTAAACTGTATCAGAGATTGCAGGCTGAAGGCCGGTTAATTGATAGTTGCACAGGGGACAATTGCGATGGCAGCCTGAATTTCATACCAAAGATGGATGTTGAAACGATCAGGGCCGGGTATCAGGCAGTTTTAGACCGTATTTACTCCCCTCGTGAATACTACCAAAGAGTGCTTGAATTTCTTAAGGAATATAAGCCAATTCGGAAAAAACGCATTGACCGTCTCGAAATAAGGGCCTTTTTCAGCTCTATTCTGTACCTCGGAATACTCGAAAAAGGCAAAATATATTATTGGAAGCTCCTGATAAATGCCCTGGTTTTTCATAGGGCTGCCTTCGGAGAAGCTGTGTCGAGCGCTCTCTTCGGTTATCATTTCAGGAAACTGTTGAGCAAGTAGTCGAAAAACACCGTGTCCGGGGGTCCCTGATAGCCCTGAATCAGGCAGACAACCGGACGATGGTAAGGTTTTGTTCACGGTAATAGACTTCATCATCTAGCTGCATCTGCCAGTATCCTTCTTCAATGAATGGAGCTGAGCGGATTTTCCAGGTTTTTTTGTATATGCCGGATCCTATGGAGATTGAATCCTCTATGATGACTACCCGGCCTTTTCGAAGACTCTTTGTTGCTGCCTTGAATTCTCCGGCGCCATCGAGACGTATAAGTATCCATGAGCCTTTATCACCGTACCATTCTCCGGCGAAGTTTATATAGGCAATCTCTAAAGGCGCGTCGGCTTCACTTGGCGAGGTGTTTGAAACTTGCCAGACATGCAGTAGTATGGGTGTTGAAGAAATCAGAATGATTGCGGCGCAGGCTATTATTAGAAAAATTATTAGGGTGAACTTGGACATTCTTTGTGTTAAATATCAGTAATCATGTTAAGCCCTTTTTTCAGGCAAAAAGAAGCCCGACGGACATCATAAAGGGTATGGCTCCGAACAAGGAGGATACGGTCGTCTCGTCGGGCAATTGAATGACTAGTAATTATAGTTTACTCAAGTCATAAACGGGTGTCAAGTTTTGTTGTTTCTATAAACAAAACCTTTTAAATTGATGGCATGGTAAACAATTCGCGAGGAATCTCAGTTGACCGACTTTTGCGACTGAAACAGTCACTGCTCCTGATGTCACACTAATACGAATTCCGTGTGCCATTGTGTATTTTTTTAATTGGAAACGAAAGATCAAGCTGTGCATGAATCGATAATACTGAAAACTAGCCGGGAGATTGCAATAATGCGCGATGCCAATCGCATTGTTGCTGAAATACTTGCAAGACTCGGAGAAATTATTGAACCTGGGACTACCACCGGGCATCTCGATAGAATCGCTGATCAGATGATCAGGAAGGCTGGAGCGAAGGCTGCTTTCAAGGGATACAGAATGAGTGACAAGAAGCCTTATCCCGCCTGTATATGCTCATCTGTCAATGAGGAGATCGTCCACGGAATTCCTGGGGCTCGCGTTTTGAATGCCGGAGACATCGTAGGCATTGATGTTGGGGTCGTTTACAAGGGTTTTGTTGGTGATGCGGCGAAGACTTATCCGGTTGGGGATATTACCGAATCTGCCCAGCGCCTTCTAAGGATTACCGAAGAGGCTTTACACAGGGGCATAGAACAGGGTTGGCCGGGCAACAGACTGCAGGACATATCACGAGCCGTTCAACGGCATGTTGAGTCTAACGGGTACTCAGTTGTCCGCGATTTTGTGGGACACGGGGTTGGACGCAAGATGCATGAACCGCCACAGATTCCAAATTATACCGGTGTTGGATGGAATCCACGCCTGGAGGTTGGCATGACATTAGCCTTGGAACCTATGGTCAACGAAGGCACATGGCGAATAAAACTACTGGATGATGAATGGACGGCCGTAACTGGTGACGGAAAGCTTTCAGCGCACTTCGAGCATTCCATAGCAGTAACTGACAATGGTCCTATGATTTTGTCCTTACCATGAGAAATAATGCATAACCTGGACATTTTTTTTAAAGGCAGGAGAATTACTGTAATGGGACTCGGGTTACTGGGGAGAGGGTTAAACGACACCCTGTTCCTCATAGAACACGGCGCCAGAGTCACTGTGACAGATCTAAAAACATCCGAACAACTCGCGTCGTCTCTGGAAAAATTGAAGGGCTTGCCAGTCACAGTCAAGGTCGGGGGGCATGATCCTGATGATTTCATAAATACGGACATGATATTACGCAACGCTGATGTTCCGCGGAGTTCGCCACTTCTAAAAATTGCCCAGGATCATGGTGTACCTGTTGAGATGGATGAAAGCCTGTTTTGCAAATTTTTCCATGGTCTTGTAGTTGGGATCACGGGCACTCGCGGCAAAACCACCACTACGTCTCTGATTCACCATATTCTGGGCGCCGGCGCGAGAAAATCGCATTTGGCAGGAAACATCATGGGGGTTGCCACTCTGCCTCTCTTAGGCAAGGTTCAACCCGACGACGTAGTTGTTCTCGAACTATCCAGTTGGCAATTGCAGGGTTTTCACGCAGCAGCCATTTCGCCTCAAGCTTCTGTATTTACTAATATTTACCCAGACCACATGAACCGGTATAGCGGCATGGATGAATATATCCAAGACAAAACCGCAATTTACAGGTATCAAAAAAATGGAGATTTTTGCGTTTTCAATCGATCTAATCCCGTGACCATGGAACTATCACTACAAGCTCCGGCGGGAGTCGCTCATTTCACGGCCAGCGATGTCCCTCAGGAATGGGAGGTCAACCTTCCAGGAAACCACAATCTTGAAAATGTTGCCGCCGCAATCAATACAACCAGGCTTCTAGGTATCGATGAAATGACAATTCGTAAACAGGTGGAGTCATTCAGAGGAGTAGAGCATCGGCTTCAATGGCTTGGAACAAAACGCGGCATTGGGTTCATCAATGATACGACAAGCACTACGCCTGTGTCTGGAATTGCAGCGCTCAATTCTCTCGAGTCTCACGGGGTCATGCTCATAGCTGGAGGGGCTGACAAAAAACTTGATTTGACAGAATTTGCCAGGGCGGCTTCAGCCAAAGCAATACGCATAGCGCTGCTGGAAGGAACCGCAACAGACGAACTTCACAGAAAGCTTGTCGAATTCGGGGCACAAAACAGGATCGCAGGAGTCTTCAGTAACCTGAAGACCGCCGTAGACAGTCTCATGCAACATGCAAGGCAAGGACATGTCATTCTCCTTTCGCCGGCCTGCGCATCTTTTGGAATGTTCAAAAACGAATTTCATCGCGGGGAGAGCTTCATCAAACTTTTCGAAGAGCTAAAGGAATAGATGCAATTCCTTGATCTTTCAGAGGATACTAGACCCTGTAGGGTTGGTCCAAGCCGATCAAACCGGCATTGACTTATCCTGACCAACCCTACCAGGCGCTATCTGAATCAGGCGCTTGCATCAAGAGTACATTTTGTAAAATCAATTGCCTGCTTGCACCCCTTGCAAACATGGGGTCTGTCAAACTCATCGGAAAAGATCTCAACCAGTTTGCCGCAATTGGGACATTTACAGGAGAAAGAAGACAAATTCTTGTTGGCTTCAAATCCGGGGCAATGCATTGGCGTACTCATGGCTTAACTCCCTCTACCGATTTTGATACGAACAACAATTTTTTGTTCTCATTAAATAATAGATCACAGATGAGAAAGGGGCAACAGAAAAGACTTTGTGGTGAGACTGATATAAATCAAAGCCGAGTCGATAGAGGAATCTTTTTTCGATAATAAATCAGAACCCGTCCAGCATGTGTCCTGACTCATAAACTGCAGACTGGAAATTATCTCTTTTCATGTTCCTGATTCGCAACAGTCAATACAGAATCACTCTTTTGGCCAAGACACGCCAATTAAACGCATGTAACAAACGCTAGAGTTCCTGGTGTTACCTATCCCTCCAGAATATTTCTAAGTTCCTTGAGTTCCCTTTTTATCTCGAGCAAAATATCGCGGTAGTCTTCCTGATTAGAACTCAGGTTAACAGTCTCGCCCTTTTCCACAGTGACAGGAGCATCCTCGCGTACTCGCGTGGCTTTTGTGGTTCGGGAAGCTTTCTTCTCCGCAGCCGTCTGCTTCTTCATTTCCTGAAGGCGCTTCTTAGCCCCAGCTATGGTGAATTTTTCATCATAGAGCAGATGTTTTATTTCGAGAAGCAATTCAAGATCTTTTTTGTGATAAAGTCTCTGCCTGGCTCGGGTGCGCGTAGGCTTAAGAATCTTGAATTCAGATTCCCAATATCTTAGCACGTATGGTTCAACGTCCAATATTTCACTGACTTCGCCAATTTTGAAATATTGTTTCTCCGGAATTGCGATGGTCATTTCCTACCCACCCCTCCTCATGAGAATGCAAACAACTGCTCCAACAAGATCACAACCAAAATTAACCACTTATCGATAAACACTGACAAATGATCAATATTAGTCCCTGATTGAGGCTCCAAACCTCTTGGAAACCGACTCAATCACGTGAGAATGAACCTCTTGGACTTCAGCGTCTGTAAGAGTTCGATCCTCAGACTGATACCTTATCCGGAAGGCCATGCTCTGAAAACCCGCCGGAATAGATTCACCTCGATACAAATCAAATAGGATCACGGAACTTATAATATCATGCCCCAAACGTGAAATCAAGTGCTTAATGTCATCTCCTGAACAATTTGTTTCAACCAATATCGATAAGTCGCGTTCTACATGCGGATAGCGTGGTAGTGGTTTAAAAACTACCTTCTTGCGGTATTCAACCAGCAATGGTTCCAGCAGAATTTCAAAAACCTGAATTTTCCCAGTTAAACCAATCTCTCTAACCTTTTTGGGGGACAACTCACCAAGGAATCCTAAACTATGATTATTAGCGTGTAACATCGCAGACTTGCCAGGATGCAGAAAACCTTTGTCTGAGGTCTGGAACATATAGTTCTCGCATCCAAGTCCATCAAGACAATTTTCTATGGCGCCCTTCACATCGTAGAAATCAGTTTCAGGTCTCGCTTCAACCTTACCATATATGCTCACTTCTCCCCTGTTATAGTGCCAATTGTCTGGGAACCTCACTCCACACGTAATTCCCGACATTACCAAATCTTCACGCGGAAGATCACCGCCGTCTACCGGGGTAAATATTTTTCCTATTTCAAAAAGTCTGAGCGAATCGGATTTGAAATTCAAGTTCCTCTTTAACGCGCTTATCAAACCCGGAATGAGAGACCTTCTCATTACGCTGTGTTCTTCGGTAAGTGGATTTATTATATGTAGCTGTTTTTCGTCCTGCTCAATCAACCCAAGTTCTCGACAAAGACCTGAAGCAATAAATGACATGGAAACAATTTCATTGAAACCGGAGGACTTCATGATTTCCGCGGTCAACCTTGCCCTTTTGTACAGGGTTTGGGATCTGTCGGGTTTTATTTTACCCGATGGCATTGATATCGGGATTCGCTGGAAGCCGTGAACTCTGGCAACCTCTTCTATCATATCGACTTCCCTGTCCAGGTCCCATCTCCAGGATGGGCCGACGCAACTTATTGCGTCTTCGCCCGATTGCATGTCATTGCAGACAATTTCAAGGCGCTTAAGGTAGGAGACTATCTGATCTTTGCTAAAATCTGTCCCAATCAGCCCGGACACTTTGGCCGTCCGTACCCTGACTGGAGATCTGACAACAGGATTGGTATAAACATCAATGATTCCAGACAATATGTTTCCGCCAGCCAATTGTTGTATGATAAATGCGGCTCTGTTTGCAGCCCAGAACGACCCTTCAGGGTCTACTCCACGCTCAAACCTGAATGAAGCTTCAGTGGACATCCCTAAGGCCTTGGCGGTCCGCCGGATTCCAAACCTCTCGAAGCAGGCGCTTTCGATCACGACATCCTGCGTAAGAGGCTCAATTTCCGAATTGAGTCCTCCCATAATTCCTGCTAAAGCTACGGATCTTTTTCCGTCCCCTATCATAAGACTATTCTGGGGAAGTTTTCTCTCGGCGCCATCCAGCGTCACAAACACTTCACCATCATCACAGCAACGGACTACTATTTTGCTTTCTGCCAAACGCCTGTAGTCAAAGGCGTGCAATGGCTGTCCGCACTCGAGAAGAATAAGGTTAGTAGCGTCAACCACATTGGAAATAGGCCTTACGCCGGCCCTGTAAAGTTTCAATCTCACTTCAAATGGTGAAGGAGAAATTTTCAATCCCTTCAACATCCTGGCGACATATCTTGGACAAAGATCCGGAGCCTGGCATTCGATTGATAACAGGGAGTCTATGTTTTCTTCAGTTTCATTTATCTCGAAAGCCGGCTTTCTGTACCTGGCGCCAATAAGCGCTGCAAGTTCGCGAGCCGTTCCCAGAATGGATAGACAGTCGCCTCTGTTGGGGGTGACCGACGTTTCCAGAATATAGTCCTCAATATATGTCAGGGCTGAGCCAAGCGGTAAACCTGGAGAAGTATCAGGATCAAGAATCAGGATTCCTGAAGAGTCTTCTCCTAGACCGAGTTCCTTTTCTGAACATAGCATCCCTGGTGAAGCAACGCCTCTGATTTCCCGAGATTCCACCCTCAGTCCACCGGCAAGTTCCGTTCCGACGACAGCAAGAGCCGCTATATCACCCACTTTGAGATTTGGAGCGCCACACACGATCTCTTCTACCCGATCTCGCAAGCCGACCTGGACCACAGCAAGCCTCTCATCATTAGGATGGCGCCTGATTTCGTTGATCCGGGCTGTGAAAACGGTTTTCAGGTCAGCGCCAACATGAGTCACAGACTCAACTTCTATGCCTCCCATGGTCAGGTGTTCGGCTATTTCATAGGCAGTTTTGTCTGTCTCAACAAACTCTTTCAGCCAGTTTAAGCTGACGAGCATTCTCGGTTACCCCTCTTAGTAGAATTCTGGAAGCCTGCGGATACTTGAACGCTTCCCAAACAAATAGCGCTTGTTGTGAAAAATACTGATGTCGAAACCTTAAAAAAAAGCCGGACATTGGTGGTCAGAATTGCCGCAGGAAACGCACATCGTTTTCGTAGAATGATCTGATGTCCGGAATTCCATACTTGAGCATCGCGATTCTTTCGATACCCATTCCAAACGCGAAACCTGAATAGACCTCCGGGTCATAACCAACAAAGCCGTATAATGCGGGATCAACCATTCCTGACCCGAGGATTTCGAGCCAACCTGTGAAAGAGCAGGTTCTGCACCCAGATCCACCACAAATAACACACTGGATATCAACTTCTGCAGAGGGCTCGGTAAACGGGAAGAAACTCGGCCGGAAACGCAGGCCTATCCCTACCCCAAAATATTCTTCTACGAACGCGGTCAACACTCCTTTAAGGTCCGCCAGGGAAACATGCCTGTCCACCCATAAGCCCTCAATCTGCATAAACATTGGTGAGTGGGTTATGTCCGCGTCCCTCCTGTAAACTTTCCCAGGGCATATGATCCGAACGGGCGGTCGGCTTTTTTCCATTGTGCGTATCTGCACGGGGGAGGTATGCGTTCTGAGAACCACATTTTCCGAAAAATAAAAAGTGTCCTGCATGTCTCTAGCTGGATGATCTTTCGGGATGTTGAGCGCTTCGAAGTTGTAATAGTCGAGTTCGACCTCAGGGCCCTCGGCCAGCTGAAAGCCAAGGCCACTAAACACCTCGATCAGCTCCGCTGTCACTACATTGAGAACATGCAATTTTCCGAATCCGTGCCTACGACCAGGGAGCGTTACATCGATGAATTCTTTTTCAAGATCACGCTGCTCCAACTCTTCAATAAAAAACTTTTCACGGGAATCAAATCTCGACTCAAGGTCCACCTTGATCTCATTGGCGAGTTTTCCTATTGCTGATCTTTCTTCAGGTTGGAAGTCCTTGAGAGTCCGGAGCAATGTCGTCAATTCGCCCTTTCTCCCCAAAACTCGTGTACGCATCTCACTGAGAGATTTCTGGTCTGATAGATCGCCCAGGGATTTTATCGTCTCTTCTTTCAGGGAGATTAGTTTGTTAATCATTAGAACCTCTTGATCCGAAAAACAACATACCGATGAACGGATGCTCAACAGGACAATAAATCAAAAAAGCGGTCATTTCAGACCGCTCTTGACTAGCGCTTGAATAAGCGGCCTAGCATCGATTGAGCGATAGCTATGCGCGCCATAGGTATTGTCCCAAAAAAATGATCAGACCTTCAGCGCTACCATGGCGCGATCGGCGATATTCTTGAACGCAGACGGGTCACTAATTGCAAGTTCAGCCAGAACCTTTCTGTCAAGCGCAATTTCCGCCTTGCGTAGCCCCTCAATCAGCCGGTTGTAATGAATGCCACTGAGTCGGGCAGCCGCATTAATCCGGGCTATCCATAGCCGCCTGAAATCCCTTTTCCTGTTTCGCCTGTCGCGGTATGCATAGCAAAGAGCTCTTTCGACAGTTTCCTTAGCCTGTTTTAGGGTTCTGCTCCGTCCACCAACATAACCCTTTGCCATTTTCATAATTTTTTTGCGCCTGGCTCTGCTGGCCGGCGCGCATCTTACTCTGGGCATTAGTTTCTCCTCAAACAATACTGCTGGCCGTGATCATCCTGCGTAGCGCGTCTAGAAATAAATCGCGATGTTGCGGAGACCACCGGCCGCGCAGCCAAATTTTATCCGTACGGCAGAAGTCTTCTGATTTGCGCGGCGTCCCTGCGATCGATCAAAGCGCCATGGCGCAGATTTCTCTTCTGTTTGCGCGTCTTGGAAGTGAGTATATGGCTATGATAAGCCTTCTTTCTCTTTATTTTGCCGCTTTTAAGGACAGTAAACCGCTTGGCCGCTCCGCGGCATGATTTCAATTTGGGCATCTCAAAACTCCCTAATCTGGACTTCAACCTTTTTCAGGGCATCTTTATTGTAACCCTGTCAATTCAAGCGCGCTCCCGACCAAAGAAAAAGTTCAGCTGGGCCACAAAAACTCTTTGATGCAGGACACACCTTAAAAAAATCAGGTTACCTTATAGTTGCGCCGTGGTCAAAAAACTCGAGCGTATTTGGCAAAAAAACTTGTCACGCTCCCGAAAAACGCATGATAAAAGCTTTTTCTGTCCCTGAAACATAGGAGCCCTTATGAGCGTTCTCTCAAACCAATATTTATACATTAAATAATTTCCCGATACAATTTTTTTTCAAGTCTTTATTCATTGTTTGACAAGAATGTTTTCTGATGATAACAAACGGATCATGTAATAGCGTTTTTTTGACCCCTTGATCGTAACCGGAAATTACCGTGCCTTTGGAAAATGTGCGGCACACTTCAGAAGACTCAATTTTTCGTTCTGATGAAGTCCAGACAGTAATTCGGCAATAGCGGTCAAAGCTGCGACTCCCCTTTATTTTTTATGGCTCGAACTTTTACGCGTTTCCAATGTCATAACGCGTAGAATTTGGCGCCCAAACATGTGGTCAGTCAAATCAAGACGGGGTCTGGGGTTCAGGGCGATGAGGCATTTGTATTTAGTACCTGCCCATGAATCCATTTTATTCGGGTCATATTGACTCGGCCACATTTGATTTTTCATCTAACCTTGAGTAACCCGGTGATTGTTTGTCGTTATCAGCAATTCGGTTTTCGGGGGAGATAGGTAGCTGAACACCAGCGGTTGCGGTCACTGAGCGCTAGTGAAGAAAACTGGCGTGTGTGATTCATGTGCCGATGGGCCTTATATGCATTGGAGCTTAGTGGACTGTTTCAGCAAACAGCCGCGAGAAATCACGTTGTTAACATCAATATCCCGTGTGGATGTCGTTTATTCATATCTGGCTAAGAGTAGCCGGATTATTTCGAGGAGGAACTATTTTGCAAAGGTGTAAAACTTGTGGAAGGGAATATACGGCCGTACAGACCATGACTTATTCATCTTACGGTTATTGCTCATGGGAATGCCTCATGAACAAGAAAACCAGAGGCCCGGCCCAGAACAGGCCAAATCGCAAGAACGGCCAGCGAAACTCTTACAATTCAAGATCCAAGTGGGCGGCCAGCTAGAAAATTGCCTCATTGGACGCACTCAAAATTGAAAAAGTTGCAGTCCGCTTGTAATTGAATTATTTTGTTGTTGAGGAAATAATTTGTTTGCCTTGCTGAAGCCTCTGGCGACTGGGAAGCTTAAATAAAGATTCAAGTTGTCGCTTACGCATATTTCCTTTAATTCTTGAAGACCTAAGGTAAATTTTTGTGAGTGATTTATCCCTCGGTAAAATCGTAGAGCAGCTCGACGCGGCTCACAGGGAACTGGCTCGTCTTGCGGTGTGTCAGGCTCAAGGAGTTCCTTCAACTCTTGGAGTAGGTGATATACTTGAGTCGAAACCTGTTTTACTTAAACAGAAGACGGTTGACTATCTCCGGAAACTCGCCGCTAACGCGTCTAATGATGATGTTAGAAACCGTTCAGAACGCGCCCTGTTCGCATGCATGGATCTGGCCATCGAACAAAGAACGGCATCTTTGGGAGACATGCTGAGATTTTACATGGAACATGGACGTATGAACATTGGGAACGAAAAGATTCCTGCGCTCGACATTGTTCCCTGGCTCCAGAAGCAGGATAATTTCGAAAAGCGCGAACTGATGCGCGTTGACAGCACAATTTTCCTCAAAAAAATCGTCAATCCGATTCTTCTTGGCATGGTTGAGCTTACAGTCAGAACGGTCAGGGAAAAGTTTGGATACAGCGGTTATTCTCAATACTGCGAAGCAAAAAAACAGGTTTCTTTTGACGAATGGCAGGATAACTCAATAACATTCCTGCGTGATACAGCATCAATCTATAAAAAGCGGATGACTCCATGGGTAGAGCAAATCATTGGACGGCCTTTTGAAAACATTAACCGCTATCACGCTCTAAGGTTACTCAGAATCAACGGTTTTGATGACTTTGTTGAGTCGCGGGGGTTCAGTCAGCTAGCTCAGGATACGTTCCTCGGGCTAGGGATCAGCTTGTTTCAGAATCCAGGTATTTTTTTTGAAATTGAAAAATCTCCCTTGAAAAATTCTGACGCCCTGTGTGTAGGGATTGATATTCCGGGTGAGATTTACGTAATAATGAATCCTGCCGGAGGGTTGATCGATCTGGAGACATTGCTTCACGAAACGGGACATGCTGCCTTTTTGAGCTGTATTTCCGCTGATCTTCCCATTGAATACCGCAGGTTTTACCGGTCATCTTCTCTGGATGAAGCGTTTGCGTTTCTTTTCATGGGGCTTGTGGAAAATCCCGCATGGCTGACACAGGTTGGCGCCATGTCGGACACACAGGCCGAAGCGCTATCGGAAATTTGTTTTACTAAGAAACTTTGCCTTATGAGAAGATACATCGGCAAGTTTCTCGCCGAGAAAGAATATTTCGACAGGCAGAACCTGAAAAATTCTGACAGTTACTGCACATACTTGGGGCAAGCAACGGACTTCGAATATGAGCCCGAAGGCTATCTCGTTGATATGGAATCTGATTTTTATTCACTTGATTATGTCATGGCATGGTCCGGCGCAGCCATTCTCAGAAAAACCCTCGAGGAACATTTTGGAGAGAATTGGTTTTCCAAGCAGGCCGCTGGGAATTTCCTTCGAGAAATTGCTTCATACGGACGCAGGCCGTCACTTTCAGAAGTCCTGGAAAAATATTGTTCGTGTAAATTGACATTACCGGACTTGAACAATAATTAATTCAATATATATCACAGATCTGGTCATTTTCCCTAACCGGAGCGCTATCAATCTCATGGCGCCTGCGGGTTTATGACAAGGTCTCTTTATGCTATATTGCGGTCGCGCGAAATTAATCTGCCGGACTTTTAGGGCAAAGAGATGCAAGCGTCTTCAGACTTGAATAACCAGAACATATCTTCTTACGGATCACCGACTAGGACCTTTTACGAGAGCTTCGAGCAAGTCGATTTGGAGTCGGGAGTCAGGCTGGGACCGCTGACTGTCGCGTATGAGACTTATGGTCAGCTCTCCCCTGGGAAAGATAATGTAGTTTTAATCTTGCATGCCCTGTCTGGTGACGCTCATGCGGCCGGCATGACAGAGAATGGCCGGGTAGGCTGGTGGGACGGCATGATCGGACCTGGTAAAGGCGTAGATACCAACAAGTATTTTGTCATCTGCTCCAACTGTCTTGGAGGCTGCAAAGGCACCACCGGGCCACCAAGTCCCAATCCTTTGACTGGAAAACCCTACGGAAGGTCATTTCCCAGAATTACTATCAGGGACATGGTAAATGTTCAGGCCATGTTGATTGAACGTTTGGGGATTTCAAAACTTCACAGCGTTGTGGGTGGTTCAATGGGCGGCATGCAGGCCCTGGATTGGGCCACCCGCTTTCCCGGCAAAGTAAAATCGGCTGTAGTGATTGCCGCTACCGCAAGGCTGTCTCCACAAGGCATTGCTTTCAACTGGGTTGGCCGTAACGCTATATACTCTGATCCAATCAGCGCGTGTGGGACTCCGGAGGTCGATTCTGATTCTGTTAGAATGGGAAGAGGCCTGGCGGTTGCGAGGATGATCGGTCACATAACCTATTTATCCGAAGAAATTATGGAGCGCAAGTTCGGTCGTAAACTGACTCTCAAAGACATGGATGGCATCAGGTACAGTCTGGGCGAAAACGAGATTGGGAGTGGGGAATTTGAGGTCGAATCCTACCTGGAGCACCAGGGCGCTAAATTTATGGAACGATTTGATGAGGATTCATATATCATTATAACCAAGGCTATCGATTATTTCGACCTTGAAAGTCAGTACGGTGATCTCACAAGAGCATTTAGTACGGTTGAAAGCAAGATGCTTGTGTTATCATTCACTTCGGACTGGCTATATCCAACGTCAATGTCACTGGCTATCGTCAGGGCTTTGCAAACCCTGAAGAAAAATGTTTCATTTGTCGAACTTGACATGCCCTTTGGGCATGATTCTTTTCTCATTCCGGCGGCCATGCCTAAATTGACCAGAATTATGAGGGGATTCCTGAACGGTGTCTGATAACGTCATTGAAATTCGCACGCCCTTTCACGAGTTTGAAGCCGGATTCAACGTGATAATTGAGCTAATAACTCCCGGTACACGGGTTCTGGACCTCGGTTGTGGAACTGGAACGCTCCTTTCGAGACTACGTGACGAGAAGGATGTGGAAGGCTGTGGTGTTGAACTGGATCAGGAAAAGGTCATTAGATGCATCGAGAGGGGTATCAGGGTCATGACGCTGGACTTGGACCAAGGTCTCGAGGGGTTCCCTGACCTCAGCTATGAGTATGTGGTGCTCAGTCGAACACTGCAGCAATTAATGAATCCCGAAGCTCTTGTTAAGGAGATGTTGCGGGTGGGCTCAAAGTCCATAATCACATTTCCGAATTTTGGTAATTGGAAAGTAATGTTTGAGTATGTCTGGTCCGGGAAAACACCGGTTTCCGGCACACATCCCCATCCCTGGTATAACACTCCCGATATTCATCGCCTGACAATTAATGATTTTAGAAGTTTCGTAAAACAAATAGGCGCTAGAATAGAAAAGGAAATCTTCATCCTTCATAATCAGCCGCGAACACAGATGTTCTGGCCCAATCGCAGGGCCGAGTGGGGTTGTTGCCTTATTTCAGCCTATTAAATGACTGCTTGGTAATCCATCATGAACAAGTGGTAGATCTGGCGAGTTTTCTTACAGATACCCCCAAGTTGTAACTCTCCGGGAACTTTTCAACATTCATCCATTTGCCTGACAACATTAAACGAGACGAATGCGCATTGAATTTTGCAAACAGTTCTTGACCGGCGCGTTTGTTTAGCTGTATGCTAAGTAGTTTGATTGATTTAGAAGTATTGCAGCTACGAAGGACCACCTGAGATGATAACGTTAGTAAAAGGTTTTCACGACATTTTACCTGAAGAAAGCTCCAGATGGTCTTTTGTGACTGAATCAGCGCGATGGTGCCTAAAAAAATACGGCTATAGAGAAATCATAACGCCTATCATGGAGAAAACGGAGCTTTTTGTCCGTGGGATAGGTCAGGTAACAGATATAGTTGAAAAGGAAATGTACACATTCCAGGATCTTGGTGGTGAATCCCTTAGTCTTCGACCGGAAGCCACCGCTGGGATATTACGATCTGTAGTTGAGCATTCATTACTCAGGAAAGAACCGGTATTGAAGCTGTTTACCATTGGCCCGATGTTCAGAAGAGAGAGACCATCCAAGGGACGCTTCAGGCAATTTTTTCAGCTCAATGCCGAAGCCCTTGGGGATGACGATCCATTTATAGACGCTGAAACGATAGCCTGCGCATGCTCAATTTTGGAGTCTATTGGGGCCAAAGGCCTTCTGGTTGAGGTTAACTCGGTCGGTTGCAAGACCTGCAGGAACGTATACCGCGTGGAATTGAAAAAATATCTTGAGAAGCATCTGGACGGATTGTGTCAGGATTGCCAGAGAAGGCTGAATACGAACCCGTTGCGCTCCCTGGATTGCAAGGCTCATGGTTGTAGTGAGATTGTCAAGTCAGCCCCTCTCATAGTTGATTACTTGGATGAACCTTGCCGTGAACACTTCAGTGGTGTCAGGAGGGGGTTGGATCTCTTGAACATATCCTATCACCTCGAGCCGCGCATGGTTCGTGGGCTGGATTATTATTCCAGGACCGCTTTTGAAATTATTGACACTGATTTGGGTAACACCAAGGCTGTCGGTGGCGGTGGCCGTTATGACACGCTCTTGGCCGAGCTTGGTGGACCTGAGGTGTCTGGTATCGGATTCGCAATCGGCATAGAGCGTCTACTCATGGGATTGCGGGACGAAGATGAGCGATTTGCCAGAAATGTTGACATATATGTAGCAGCTTTGGGTGAGCCATGCAGGGAAACCTGTCACATGCTAGTGGATTTTCTGCGAAAGAACGGATTCACCGTTGAGACCAGATATTCATCATACAGTCTCAAATCTCACATGAAACAGGCGGACCGGGTTGGGGCTCAGAAAACAATTATTGTAGGATCAGACGAACTGGAAAATCAGTCGGTTACGGTGCGAGACATGTCCACCAGGAATCAGGCAATAGTTCCTATGGACGACATACTAACATTTCTTCGAGGAGACGGAGATTGAAACTAGACTCTATGGACGGCTGGGAGAGAAGTGACCTTTCCTCTGACCTCTCAGTAGATGATATTGGTAAGCAGGTCGTATTAATGGGATGGGTACTAAGACGAAGAGACCACGGTGGAGTCATTTTTGTAGATCTGCGTGACCGCGAGGGACTCGTACAGGTCGTCTTCAACCCGGAATTCAATGAAAAGGCCCACGAAAAGGCTCATGTCTTAAGGGCTGAGTGGGTGATAGCTGTCAGTGGAGAGGTTTTCAGGAGACCGGCTGACAGTGAGAATCCCGATTTGCCAACAGGTCAGATTGAGGTTTTTGTGAGGCATATCAAGATTCTTAATGCCTCAGAAGCCCCACCATTTCCTCTGGACGACCCATGTCCTCCCAGTGATGCGGTCAGGTACAAATATAGATACCTGGATCTGAGAAAACTGGCTGGACCTAGACAGAATCTGCTTTTCAGAAATAAATTGAATAATACCATACGGGAGTTTCTGAATTCCGAAAGCTTTGTTGATATTGAGACACCGTTTCTGACAACCAGCACTCCTGAGGGCGCCAGAGATTACCTTGTGCCAAGCCGTATATCTCCCGGCAGCTTTTACGCCCTGCCTCAGTCTCCTCAAATATTTAAACAATTGCTTATGGTCGCCGGTTTTGAACGTTACTACCAGATAGTACGCTGTTTTAGAGATGAGGATTTGAGGGCCGACAGACAACCGGAATTCACTCAGTTAGATATGGAGACATCTTTCCTGGAAGAGGAGCGGTTGTTCAACATAGTCGAACGTATGATGTCATTAATATTCGACAGACTCATGGGGCTCGAATTGCGAATCCCATTTGATCGCCTTCCTTTTGTCGAGGCAATCGGGCGGTATGGTCTGGATAAGCCTGACGTGCGTTTTGGTCTGGAGTTGGTAGAAATCTCGGACATTTTGCAAGACTCGCAGTTTGCTGTTTTCAGGACGCCACTTGAATCAGGCGGAATTGTTAAAGCCATCAGGGTAAATAATGGCGATAGATTATCGCGCAAGGACCTGGACGACCTAAGAGAGTTTGCAGCTATTTACGGTGGCAAGGGCATTGCCTATGCCCGCATTAAAGAGGGCTTGGAATGGCAATCTCCCATTGCCAAGTTTTTGGCGGCAGAAGAACGATCGAGGATTGTGGAACGAACTGGGGCTTCGGTTGGTGACGTAATTCTTTTTGCGGCCGACTCGCACAAGATTGTCAATGACGTCCTAGGGAATCTAAGAAATTTCCTTGCGGAAAAGTTGAACGAGATACCCAATAATACGTACAAGTTCATCTGGATAACCGAATTTCCGATGTTTGAGTACGATTATGAGGAAAAGCGTTTCCAGGCAATGCATCATCCCTTCACGTCACCAATAATGTCTGACTTGGAACTCTTCACGACGGACCCGGGTAAAATAAGGGCGAGAGCTTACGACCTTGTTTTGAATGGTTCCGAAATAGGTGGCGGGAGCATGCGAATATATCGATCAGACATACAAAAAATGGTTTTTTCAGCCCTCGGAATCGATGATGATCAAGCGGAAGAGAAGTTTGGATTTCTATTGGACGCTCTAAAGTATGGAGCGCCTCCACACGGTGGCATTGCGTTTGGAATAGATAGAATGGCCGCCATTCTTACTGGGTCGGAAAGTATCAGAGATGTTATAGCATTCCCCAAGACCCAAAAGGCTGTTTGCCCGTTGACCGGAGCTCCTGGAGAAGTCGCTGCGACACAACTCAAGGAGCTGGGCATTAAAATAATCGGAAGAAAATAGGAGATTGTCCGGGTTCAGGTCTTTTCACAACACAGAGGCAACGAATCAACATTCCCCAAGGATTATGCTTGTGGACTCACACCTGAACTTCAGTATTGAGTAACGGAAATTTTGTAAGGAGATCGAGGATGGCAACCTGGGACCCCAAAAGAGGTGTTCTATATCACGAGTTCAACAAGTTTAGTAAAGGAAGAACATTACGTGAGGTCGATAAACCAAATCTTCTGAGGAACATTTTTCCCTATACAGAAGTACCTAAGGTGGATTTTGATTTTGCGATTCTTCCTATAATGCCGGCACGTAACTTCCTGATGACTGATACCACTTTTAGGGACGGTCAGCAGGCGAGACCTCCCTTTTCGGTTGAACAGATTTCCAGGCTTTTTGATTTCTTGCACAAACTTTCGGGCCCACGGGGCATAATCCGACAATCAGAGTTCTTTCTGTATACAAAAAAGGATAAGGAAGCGGTCGAGGTTTGTAGAAGCAAAGGCTATCAGTATCCCCAAATAACAGGGTGGATTAGGGCGCAGAAAAAGGACCTGTCGGCGGTTCGAGCTCTGAATCTTACGGAAACAGGTATTCTCACGTCGGTATCTGACTATCATATTTTTTTGAAGATGGGGCTCGACAGAAAAAAGGCTATGGACAAGTACGTCGATATGGTACGAGCGACACTTGAAAAAGGCATAATACCGCGATGTCATTTCGAGGACATTACCAGAGCTGATATTTATGGTTTTTGCGTGCCTCTTGCCCAAAAGATTATGGAAATAAGGGAGGAGGCTGGCGTTGATATCAAGATTCGTCTTTGCGACACAATGGGATATGCGGTTAATTACCCGGGGGCAGCCCTTCCACGAAGCGTTCCAAAACTGGTTAGGGCTATGATTGACGATGCGAACGTTCCCGAAGATCTGCTGGAATGGCACGGACATAATGATTTTCACAAGGGTCTGGTAAATGCTGTTTCAGCCTGGCTTTACGGTTGCGCAGGAGTAAATGGCACACTGTTAGGTATAGGAGAGCGTACGGGAAACACGCCCTTGGAAGCCCTGATTATTGAATATGAATCATTAAGGGGGCATTCAGACGGCATGGATACCCGTGCAATAACAGAGATGGCCGAATACTTCGAACGGGAACTCGGACACAAGATTCCAGAAAATTATCCATTTGTAGGCAAGGCTTTCAACGCCACTAGCGCCGGTGTTCATGCTGACGGCGTCCTCAAGAATGAAGAAATCTACAACATATTTGACACCACATTGCTTCTGGGGCGACCCCCTGTGGTCAATATTACCGACAAGTCTGGACTTGCCGGAATAGCCCACTGGATAAACACAAAGCTGGATATCGCAAAAGATGAAAGGGTTGACAAAAATCATCCGGCAATTTCCAGAATTTACGATATCGTGCTCGGCCAGTATGATAATGGGCGTGTAACATCCATGTCAGACAAGGAAATGATGGCCCTAGTCAAGAAACACTTGCCGGAACTGTTCATCTCCGACTGGGACAGGATGAAACTTATTGCACGGGAAATGGCGTACAAGATTGTCGAGCAGTTCCTGGCTTCAAACCAGATGATTTCCGGGGTTGTTACTACGATGGAAAATGCAATGCAGGGTTTCCTTCAAACATATCCCTTCATCCAGTATTGCTACGTAGTGAACATGGAAGGCAAGAAAATTACCGCCAACATCACTGACATTACCGATAAATCCAAGTACGTAGAATTTAAGGATAATGAGGATTTCAGTGATAGGTCCTGGTTCATAAAACCGGTAAAGGATGGACGACTCCATGTCCAGGGGCCCTTTACATCAAGAATCACCGGGGCCTTATGCATTACGGTTTCCGGGCCTGTCCGAGACAAAAAGGACAAAATGATGGGTGTGTTCGGAGCGGACATCAGATTGGAAGAGCTCCTTAAAGTTGAACACGAGCTGATGGAAGAATACGGTGTAGAATTTACGGAAAATGACATCCGTAAGTTGACCAAGAAATATCGTGAATCATCAGCTAGTTTAGAATAGTTGCCCTGGCGTTGGAGCGGACACTCAACTTCCGCTCCAGCCGTTCAAAATCAGGGGCCACAACAGGAAAGGGAGCAGTTCGCAACTTACTTGAAATAATTAACTCTTTTCTTCGGTGTTAGAAAGCAGGTTTGTTATTAAATCGTATGACTTGTCAAGCAATCTGTGGTTGGAATCAATCATTCCTCTCAATACACCCTGCTGATGTAATTCATCCAACAGAAACCCCAGCGCCAACTTGTCCACCCTCCATTCCCTGGCGCCAACAGGCAGTCTGATCTTTATAACGTCTATTAACCTTTCAAAATCTTCTGTGGGAATTCCTCTTGTGGATTCAATCTCTACCTCAACGTGTATAACCAGGAATTCTGCAATTTCATAATATACAGTGTCTAATGACATCTCCGCTATTGGATTTTGCGAATCCTTGAGCCCAATTTTGCGTAGCATCCTGATGGTTTTTCTCTTTTGAACAGGCGCCAGTCCTTGTGATTCGAGCCAATTCCCGGGGTTTGACAGACGTGTAGCCTCCGGTACTGTTCTCACTCCAAGTGAACGAATCCGATCCAGGAAAATTCTCATGGACCGATCATCAAGTCGATCTTCGAACTCCTGTCTTTCCAGCGCTCCAGAACGTGTAACCACCGACGGGCCTTTCAAGGTAATGAATTTCTCTTTATTTTTGGATCGAACCCGCAATCCCCATTTAAGTTTTCTTAAATCGTGGGCCAGCGTGTCGAAATATGAGTCATGAATTGTTAACTCCTTTAGTGGGGTTGTCCATGCCCATCCCTCGGGTTTGCTTCGAATAATCTCTTCCACAAAGTTTTGAGCGCAATAATTTGTAATGAGGAACTTGATTTCTGTTTCGACGTCCGACATTGTTATCCTGCGCTTATTCTACCGATTGGGTAAGGTTGAGTAATATTTCCTGTTTGAGAGAATTACTTGATTCTGAACCCGGCGCCCTCGTGTTCGAGCAGTATTCGTTTGATACCGGCGCCGGAAGAATACTGCCCAATGGAACCGTCGTTCCTTATCACACGGTGGCATGGAACAATAATGGGAACAGGGTTTCTGGAGTTGGCTGTTCCTACAGCTCGGGCGGCTCTGGCATGTCCGATATCTTCGGCTACCTCACCATAAGACCTGGTCTCACCATAAGGGATGTCGAGCAAAGCATTCCACACTTTTTTGTGAAAAAGGCTTTTTTCTCCCAAGTCCAACGGAACATCAAACCTCTTTAGTGTTCCTATAAAATATTCATTTAGTTGACGGATTACATCCCTCATGATTGTTTTATGGCTGTCATGACAAGGCGACGACGGGGACGCTGTAAAATTCAAAGATTTGACGCCGAGTTCGGAAACTGTAATTTCTAGCCATATATCAAGTTTTGGTTCATAACGCCAACCTGTAATATTGAGCTTCATGATTATGTCCTCCTGGAATTCAGGGATCGAGGTCAGATTCTAATTTAAGTGTTTATGAAAACAACCGGGATTTCGAGCCGCATGGCAAACTCAAGAATTCGCCTTGAGCTGAAAAAACTGCGCATTTAATGAAGATTTCGCAAATTCCGGCTTCCACTTACTAACATAAAAGTGTAGTATAAACCAAGAATCTGTCGATTGGTTTCTGCCAGCGGAGGCGGTAGAGCTCTGGTGGGCTCCGCGGTCTTCAAAACCGTAAGCAGGGCGCTAACACCGTTCTGGGTGGGTTCGATTCCCATGCGCCTCCGCCAGTTAGTTTAGAATTTTTTTCGATTAATTGGTTCATTTGAATTTTATGGCACTAGGATAAAACTGATCAATTGTTTTGTGAGACTGAAATACAATTTGCAATTTACATCAACAAATTCTGCGTTAAACAGACCTATAATATCATGCTGAATTTTTTATTATCATCAGCTTGCAAGACAAGGCGTCAATGAAAGTTACTACCGCAGAATTTTTGTGTTCGATAGATCAACAGCGCGAATACCCTTCTATTAAAAAGCCCGAGATTGCATTTGCAGGACGGTCCAATGTTGGAAAGTCCTCAATGATCAACACTCTCTTAGGTCGAAAAAATTTGGTTCGCACATCAAAGACTCCAGGTTTGACCAGAAAAATCAATTTTTTTGTCGTAAACAATTTACTGGTTTTTGTTGATTTGCCCGGGTATGGCTTTGCTGCAGTTCCGTTAGAGATCAGGAAGCAATGGGGCCCTATGGTGGAAACCTATCTCAAGGGTCGCGAAGAACTCGCAGGGGTGGTCGTTATTGTTGACTCGCGTAGAGAGCCGACAGATTTTGACAAGACATTGTTTGATTTTCTGCAATCGAACGGAATTCTGTTCGTAGTCGCTCTTTCAAAAATTGACAAGATTACGAATTCACTATTTGTTTCACAGATAAGAGGACTCAGGTCCATACTATCTCCGGAAATCCCGGCGGTTGGTTTTTCGGCCACAACTGGAACTGGAAAAAATGAATTGTGGAAAGCGATTAAATACCTTATAGAATGTCAAAAAGCCACAAGAGGCAGCTTGAGGCAACAACCTGAGAACCCTTAACACAAACAAACAACTCAAATTGTTTTTACAAGAAAAAAGAAAAAGAATGCGTTTATGGTAAAAAAAATGCTTATAAACTCCAGCCATGTCGAGGAATGTCGAGTGGCTGTAGTAGTTGACGGGACTCTGGACGCCCTCGATGTTCAGGTAAATACACGTGAGGCGACGCTAGGTAATATTTACAAGGGTGTCATTAGTAGAATCGAGCCTTCACTTCAGGCGGTATTTGTGGATTATGGCAATTCACGGAATGGCTTTTTGTCCATTAACGATGTCCATTCGTCGTATTTTCCGGAATCATTTGAAACCGCACGGAAGAAACCACGTATTCAGGACGTATTCAAGAAGGATGATCACGTCATCGTTCAGGTAATAAAAGAAGAGCGTCATAATAAAGGCGCGGGACTTACCACGAATATTTCTCTGGCGGGTCGTTACCTTGTGCTCATGCCGGGCACGGATTTGTGCGGCGTGTCCAGAAAGATTGAAGACGATTCTGAACGAAAGAAACTAAAGGATATTCTCAAGCAGTTGACACCTCCGGAAAATATGGGATTCATCATACGCACAGCAGGTATGGGAAGAACCAAAACCGAACTGTCACGCGATCTGAACTATTTGCTCAAGCTGTGGAATACCATTGAAAAAAATGTCGTTAACTTGTCAGCTCCAGCAATGCTTTATAAGGAACCTGACCTGGTAGTACGGTCTATCAGGGAACATTTCGAATCCGACATTAACGAGATCCTGGTCGATGATAAGGAAGTATACAAAAGAGCAAGAGAATTCTTCCGGCAGGTCATGCCAAAATATGAGAGCCTGGTAAAACTCTATCAGGAAAAAAGACCTCTGTTTAACAAGTATCAGCTTGAAGAACAGATCGAGCTTGTTTACCAACGAAAAATTAAGCTTAAATCCGGAGGTTATATATTAATTGAACCTACTGAGGCAATGGTCACTATCGATGTTAACTCCGGTAGCGCCACCAAGGAAAAGGGTATAGAGGACACGGCATATTGTGTAAATATGGAAGCAGGCCCTGAAATCGCCCGTCAGTTGAGGCTGCGGGATTTGGGGGGAATCATTGTCATAGACTTTATAGACATGAACTCCAAAAAGCATCTTCAGGATGTTGAAAAACAGGTGAAGAATGCCCTCAAAACAGATAGGGCCAAAACAAAAGTTCTCAGGATATCAAGTCTCGGCGTTCTGGAGTTGTCTCGTCAGAGAATTAAGTCCTCTCTTGGGGAAGGCGAATACCATGAGTGCCCGCTGTGTTCTGGAAGGGGGCGCGTCCGATCTACGGAAACTACAGCCCTATCAGTCTTTAGGAGAATCAAATCTGCCCTGGTAAAAGGTGATGTTGTTCACGTAAGGGCTACAGCCCCACCGAAGGTATCCGAATATCTACTCAACAACATGCGTTCACAGCTTGCGGAACTGGAGTCTATTTTCGGGGCTAGAGTTACAATTTTGGCAAAACATGCCGTATTCGACAATGAAATTGTAGTAGAAGCGCTTAAGGAGCAGGATTCTGACTTTCTCGCGCTTGAGTCCCCTCTGTCATTGAGCTCTGAACTGGACATTGAACTGCCGCTACCATCCGAGGTTCCGGAAATCGCTGATAAAGAACCCATAAAAACTGAAAAACAGGAAAAGCCCATAAAACCACAGCGAAAGAGAAGGCGGGGAAAGCGTAAGACTACAGGGGCAAGCGGTTCCGAGGACGGTGAAGATCGTTCCGATCCTGCTGATTCAGGGTCAGAGGGCTTAATAGACTCCATGGATGATCAGGCCCGAACTCTTCTTGACAGCCCTCAAAATGAGACACCGGAGAATTTCCGGGAAGACGTCAATCAGTATGACGACCACCATGACACAGGCGATCCGTCTCAGGACAATCGGAATGATATGTCATCGGAAACAACGAATGAAAACCTGGCGGAACTATCACATTCCGATGCTCATCCAAATAAGTCCGGGCAAGTTACAGAGCCATCTCAGGCCAATACTGAAGCAGATGAAAACCCGTTTCGGCAAGCTTTGCTAAAAAATGAGGTTCCTCCCAAGAAGGCCACTTTACAGGATTTTTTACCTTTCTCGTAAAACACTGTAAGTTGGAATGCGTCCTTGAAGTGACTTCTCGCAATCCAGCGGACTTGACTGTGGTTTCGAGACCCGGGATTAAGGTTTCTGGCGACGGGGTAATGGCTGATATACGACGTGAATATTCAAAGATCCCCCTTGTTGGAGTAGGCGCTCTAATTGTAAACGATAACAAGGTGGCTCTCGTGCGCCGGGCCAACGAACCTTCCAGGGGCCAGTGGAGCATCCCGGGGGGTTTGGTAAATCTGGGGGAGTCTTTACCCAACGCCGTCATCAGGGAAGCTTTTGAGGAAACCGGCTTGATTGTCAGACCGAAGTTTCTTGTAGAATTGCTGGACCGGATCTTCCATGACGAATCTGGCGCTGTTCGTTATCACTACGTATTGGCAGATTACTGGTGTGAGGTGACCGGTGGCAATCTTTCTGCCGGTTCTGACGCATCTGCCGCTGCATGGGTCAATCTCTCGGAACTTTCTGACTTTAATCTGGCTGATGTCACGATGGACGTTATCCTCAAAGGATTTGAAATGTACTGCGGCCACTTGGGTTCACCTCTGAAATGATCAGGCGGGTTGAAATTCTGTGACGAGTTTTGTGGAGGTTGTGTTTGACTGAAGAATGGAAGAGGCTTGGACCAACTTCCGAGATGTTGGCTCTTTCAGGCATTGGTTTCACAAAAAATGTGTTGATATGCCTGATAGACATACGAGGCGCGTTAAATGTAGAAGTTCTGTTACGGTCTGCTATCAAAGCCGGCAGGAAATATCCCCATTTAAATAGCCTCATCACGGAGACCAGAGAAAACGGGTTATACTATCTGGAATGGGAACCTCGTGAACCTGACGAGTTACTTGCATTTTTTCAGGATCTTTCAAAGACCGGATCACATGCCGCGCCGATTGATGAGACGCTCTCGGCGCTGGGCTCCAGGCTGGATCGTGACTGGGATCTTTTTGTGGAGCCGCCAGCTGAATTTCATTGTATCAAGCTTTCGGAAGATCGTTTTCTGATTGGTTGGGTAATTCACCATGCGGCTGGGGACGCGGCCCTGGGCTCGGATGTGGGGCGCCTTACTCTTCAGATTTACCACGAAACCACACATGGTTGCACAACTGATTGGGATCAGGAATATCTCTCGTTCTCGGGCGCCCAAAAAAGACCTGTGAGAAGAAACAAGCCGCGTTTGCCGGATATTGTTAAAGACTTTAGGAAAGCAGCCGGGAATTTGTTCAGAAAGCCGACGCTGCCTGCCGGTTCCGGGGACAAATATGATTCACGGCAACATCATTCCAAACGTGTTTTTTCGGAGCACGAATCGGACGAGTTGCTAAAACGCCTCAGAACCAGGGGAATGTCACTTGTAGATGCTCTTGTGGCAACTTGCAGTTATTCCATCGATAGCTGGAATACCGAACAAAATGTTAGACCCGGATATTTGAGCGCATCTGTATCTGTGAACATGCGAGGCAGATTTTCGGAGATTGACAAAGGTAATAGCAGTTCCTTGATCTTCTTTGATTCTACTCCTGAAGAAAGGAATGATCCAACGAACTATACACGATCAATTGCCATAAAACGCATTCATCATTTCCGGAAACAGGTCGATCTCACTCTGACCAACAATATTGGAATGATGGTAAATGCTGCAAGAATCTTTCCATACCATTTACGAAGAAAAATCGTCGCATTTATTACAAATCAGCATGAATTCTCTATTGCGGTAACTCTTCTGGGGGTGATTTGGCCAAAAATCGAAAAAGGACGTTTTACATCAGACTCGGCTCTTTCCGAAATTGGAGATTTGCGCGTTGAGGAAGTCATTGGGATACCCTACAAGATGCTTTCCAAAACCAGGAATTTGATCATGGTCTACATTTTCAGGAAAAGACTGAACTTTGTCTTGTCAAGTTCCGCGAGTCTCTTCTCAAAAGATGAGAATGGCCGGTTTCTGGATCTGATACTCGAAAAAATGCGACAGCTTTAGCAAGACAGTTACCCGCGATTTTGGTTCTGGAAAAAGCCTGGAAGTGAACAGCGCAGGTTCATTTCATTGCGACATCGAGTTCGTCAGTCAATTGTTTGGCTGCTTGCGTACCCCAGAGTTCTTTAGTGGAAGGTTCCAGGCTTTTGGGTTGGTATCTGGTTGTACAATAAGTTTCGCCTCGCCACTGAAGAGCGTCCTTGAATAGTATTTTTTTTAGTATGATCAGATGAACCAATATGAGAGTCAGATTGCCCACGACGATGTAAATGGAATAGCGTCTTGGCAGGCCAAGTTCATAAAAGAATCTGAACGACCCCAAAATCATTGCAAAAACACATGCCAGTGGCAACAAAAACCAGGAATGTGGCATTAGCTCCTGAGCGGGCTCAACATACATGCATAACGACATAATAAAACAAGGGAAACTCACGAGAATATGCATTGGAAGAAACTTGATCACCACAGAAGGCTTATAGTTCATCGCAGCGCTCAAAATTCTGGTCCAGCCTTTGAGGACTTCTCCACAACTGCTATACATCCTAGTGCATAACAGGTTTCGACCGTTTGCAAATAAAAGTCCCAGGCCCGCGGCTTTTATCCGTTTTCCAATACCGATGTCCTCCACCGCCAAATCTCTTACGTTCTTGTGACCACCTATCTTGTCATAAGCTTTCCTGCTCACCATAAAAAACATACCATTGGCCGTGGCTACCGGACTGCTCGGATCGTTTACTCGGGAAAGTGGAAAAAGAATCGCTGCCATTGAAGCAAGTGTAGGCTGAAGAGCCTTTTCCCAGAAAGTTCGCAGCACAAATCGAGGGGTCAGCGTGATAAGGTTGACCTTTCGTCTTAAAGCCTCACTCAGGCATTGTTTAAACGCCTTTGGGTGAAGGCTGCTGTCGGCGTCCAGAAAGGCAAGCCATTCCCCCTTGGCAAACCCTGAGGCAACATCCAGGGCATGACATTTCCCCGTCCATCCTGCCTGCCTCTTGTCTATTGTCACCAATCTGCAATTCGCCCTGTTATGAAATAATTTTCTTACTATAGACCCTGTTTGATCCGTAGACCGATCATCAACGCAGATCAGTTCGAGGTTCTCATAGTCCTGTTCAAGTATGGATTTGAGGCACAACTCTATGACTTTTTCTTCATTGTGCGCAGGGACGAGAACAGAGATTAGAGGTAATTCCTCGGGCAGAGAGACTGACGCGTTCGGTTGCAGGGTTGGAACCCATTTCTTGTTCTCATGAATTTCAAGGAGTCGAACTAACCAGAAAACCAGTATGTAAGTCAGAATCCCTGCGCCTGTAATAAAACCGAAACTATCCAATACATCGACTCCAAAATAGAATAAGCCCCGTCAAACTTTCCATCATGTTATCTTAACAAAATGGAACCAGCATTCTAGCGTTTTTTGTATCGAGACACAATAGATCGGATTATCAATCAGATTTGGAGAACTCAATCCTATTGGCTCAAATTCATGTCTTTTTAGCTGCTGCAACAATTCCGAAACGTGATCCGGTTTCAAATCCATCAATTAATTCCAGGCGATTTTGCTTAAATTCATGCAAAAACTCTTTCTCACTGAAACGATCTTCTGTTGGATGTCTAAGCAACGGCTTCAATATGAAATTAGCATACAGAGGCGGGTATATTTCTTCAAAATAAAATGTTCCACCTTTTGTGAGTGTCCTGGAAATCTCTCTAAGACATTGCCGCCAATCCAGAACATGATGAATAATTCCAAAATTGACAATAGCGTCGAAACTGTCGTCAGGAAAGGGCAAATACTGGGCGTCTCCAACGTAGTACGCGATATTTCGGCGCAACCTCACTGGTGTCAGGAAACGGGCTCGCCGCACCAGTATTTCTTCCAGATCAAACGCGACCACTTCTGAAAATCCCATTTTGTCGATCATCAGCCTGGCGCCACGCCCCAGACCGCATCCAATCTCAAGCGCTACCCCTTTCTTTTGTGGCTCGGCAAATTTTAACCATTTTGTTACCTCCCTACGCTGAAAAATCTCGCGAATGGGGCTGTAAATCCATAAACGCTCGGGCCAATTCATCAGCATTTCTTGAAATCTTGGATTTCTGATTGGTCGCTCCAGTAAGACCTTGCATTTGTGAGTAAAACGGGGAACCTCAAATATAAATCCCAGCAATTTCGCGATTAGCAATTATGCGAATCTTGCGCATGATAATGCTGTAACGATGAGAAAAGCCAATGGTAGGTAACTGGCCCTGTTGAACAGTCTCGCCGCCATTGGAGGACCAGGATTCAGGTACAGAGCTTTTGCCGGTTCGAGAATTAAATACCATCCCAAGATGATAGCGCCAGGGAGGTAAAGCCACCCTACCCCCGAGCCGGACAAAAAATAAATTGCGATGCTCCCGAAAACCGTCATTCCACACGCGGCAATCAGATAAAATACCGATTCCTGCAGTCCTTTGACCGTCAATGTGGTTCGCGCTGACACTTTGGCGTCATTTTCCATATCTACGATGTCGTTCGCGATATTTTGACCGCCTATTTCCCAGGCTGCGAGCCATAGCGCCAAAACTACAACAAATCCGGTAGACGGACTTGGATCAACCGCCAGAACTCCTGCAACCCCACCGCTGGCTTTAACCATTGCGGAAGGGATGATCTTGAAATGACTGATCCTGAGAAGCTTGCAATAAATTGTTTCCAGTGAAGCGGAGACAAGAAACAGGAGAGCACAGTATGGATTGAGAATCCATGCGCCGATCAAGGCAACCAAAGCCCACACACCGAACCAGAGAAGTCCGTGCCGGTAGGAAATCAAACCCTGGGCCAATGGGTGCTGAACAAATATCTCGTCAACATGAAATACCTGCTGGTCTTGGGCATCCAGAGAAAGCCTCTGCCTGTCAATTCCAATATCTATAATGTCATTGAGCGCATAAACGGAAGTGTAGCCAGCAAAGGCCGTAAAAAGGCCTATCAGGATTGTCCAAACATCCGGAAAACACCCCAGATACAACAGGGCCGCCATGGCCGGCGTCGCAACATCCAGCATTGCATGAGATGTTCTGGAGAGACCGAAATAAAGCTTTAGACGGGATGACCGAAACTTATCAAGAATTATTGAGGACTCACAATGACAGCTCATTACATGGACTCTATGCAATTCGAAACATGGTTGAGATTACTCATACGGGAAGGTCAGTTTTCCGCCCAAGAATCCTGTGTAACCCACCAGAGCCGCAACCACAAATATATTTAGAACATAGGCTATGACGAGCCAATCCGTCATTCGCAACGGATCAGTAATCAAAAAGGTTCTTGTCAGAAACGCTGAAATGGCAAACACAAAGGCTACACATGCTAAGCGCCTCTTAATTCCAATGATTCCAGCATCAGTCGCCTCATAATTTATCCACCATGTAAAATATCCGGTGACAATGGCAGCAAATATGGAAATTGTCCCAATGCCTAGGGTCAAATAGGCCGCCCATTCCGTTGCGGATGATCTCGTAAGGATTGCGGCCACCTCAAGCAGAGGAGTCACCATGAGTAGTCCTAAAGGGAAATGAACCATGGCAGGGTGTGGGTGCCTTCTAAAGAATGGATGCTTGTCTAAAACATCTTCGACAATTCCCTTTATTCCGATGCTTTTCTCTTTAACCGACACGCTGCTCTGACCAACAAGCGCGACTCTCTCCAGCATCTCCGGACCATGAGGCGCAGCCCTAAGGTCTGCGCTTAAATCAGAGCCGGCCTGATGGCGTTTCATGTGAAGGCCGCCTACCCAACGTTTGCTAGAAGAGACGTCGTAAACCTGTCCATCCACTACAACCAGAGACGGTCTTCCCTCTTTACCATCAGACCTGGATATCTCTTCCAGAGAAAAAGTTTTCATCGGCTTGCAGTCCTTTGAAATCACCGGCGTTTAGGAAAAAAATGTCACAGTAGGGCCTGTAATTTCCAACAGCTATCCCCTGCCGGTTGATGGATGAGCATGTGCTCTTGCTGACAGCCATTTTCAGAACTGCCTTTTAGAATAGTCCTGGGTTCAACCTGGAATCTGTCAGTAGAATCGTCGCATTCATCCGAAATGACATCTACTATCATTTGAACATTCGCATCGGAATAAATCGCCTGTCCTCCCACAAATACCCTCGGATAGCGAGGATTCCCGGATGTTTCTATTGGAGACAATTTTTCCGGCTTCTTGGTAGGGGTATAACGTGACTCAGGGGCGCATCCCGAACAGCTTCTACATCCTGACATTTGTAGCTCCTAATTATTTGGATAAACTTCTTATTCCGAAATAAACTTTTTTTACAATCACCTGATATTTAAACTAAAGCCTGATCGGCCTGGTGTCAACATAACCGTTTTTTAATCCGATCATGGTTTCCTAACGCGGCGCCAATATTCTGATTTCTTCAACCGAGCTGTTTTCAAACTCTTTCAGGGCTGATCTTATAACTGGATTTTCCATTGCCTCGCTTCTGATTGCGCGATGTTGATCAGTCTGCCCGTCAAGCACAACGTCATAAGGCTTATGATTAACCAGTGAAGTCTCCTCTGACAGCATCAAGGTCTTTACTTGCGCCTTACCAAAAAAATCGTCAAGAATGGATTTCAGGTCCGGTTTATTTTTTATGCTTGCCTCAAATTGATCCCTGTAAACTGCCTTTGTAAAACCAATCTCCACCATCTTTGGCCCGTAGGAGACGAGTTCCGCATGTTCCATCAATGACAGTACGGATTCATGACCGTGTCCCCTGATTCTGGTTTTCAATCCAATCCATACATCTGCAGGATTCCCTATCGGCGCCGGATCTATTCTCTCCGTGGCAAAGCTCTGGGCGCACTTGTCAGTTTCTTCAACCTTACGGTTCAGGGCAGTAGTGATTTCAGATTCATTATCGGCAGGCTTGAACTCGCGAGATGTTTCGGCGCTGAGGTCAATCGAGCCAGATTTTGGCCTAACGTGTGAAACTCCCATTTCAGGTTGTTTGACGACATGCGTTCTTTCCAGTTTGTCAAGCTTCTCTACGAGAGTTCTTAAATCGACAAGTTGAGACGCGTTGGCAAGACGAAGCGTCATCATTTCCAGAGCTACCCATGGATTAAGGGACTTCCTGATTTCAGCTTCCGCTTTCAGTACGATGGCAAAAAGGTTCTGCAATTCCATCGACGAGCTTTGTGCGGCGATCTTGCTCATTTCTTCCAGTTCAGAATGGCTCACGTCCACTAATGAAGAAATAACTCCCCCATCCTTAATTGTCGCCACTATAATCAGATTTCTCAAATACTGGATCAGATCTATCACGAACTGATCCGGATCGTATCCTTTTTGAAACAATTCATTAAGTAATCTGAGCGCTCCCTGGCTGTCCCGTGCAATAGCCATGCCGACAAGCGTCGCCAAACCGTCCCGACCGTCAATACCCAAAATCGAGGACACTTGTCCCATTGTTATTGGACCATCGCTAAAAGCTATGACCTGATCCAGCAGGCTCAAGGCATCCCGGAACGATCCCCTGGCTTCTCTCGCAATAGCATAAATTGACTCTGAATCAGCCTGCAGATTTTCCTGTTCCAGTATTCTTGAAAGTCCGGATGATATATCCGCCGTAGATATGGTTCTGAAATTAAACCTCTGACACCTCGAGTTTATTGTGGCCGGCACCTTATGGGATTCGGTAGTGGCAAAAATGAACTTTGCGTGCGCCGGCGGTTCCTCAAGGGTTTTCAACAATGCGTTAAAAGCATTTATCGATATCATATGCACTTCATCTATTATGATGATCTTGTACAATGAGGCCACTGGTGGATACTTAATATTGTCGTTTATTTCACGTATGTTTTCTACGGACGTATTTGAGGCCCCATCGATTTCAACCACATCCACACTGTATCCACCGGAAATTTCCCTGCAAGAGACACATTTGTTACAGGGATCGGCATCGTCCGGTTTCCTGCCTGTGCAATTGAGCGATTTTGCCAAAATTCTCGCAACCGTTGTTTTCCCCACTCCTCTTACTCCGCAAAAAAGGAATGCGTGTCCAACCCTTCCGGATGTAATGGAGTTCTTTAATGTTTGAACTACGTGGCCTTGACCGATTACATCACTAAAGGTTGACGGTCTGTATTTTCGTGCAAGGACTAAGTAGGGAGGCATTTTTTTGAAGAGAGCGCTGTGAGATATTTGGAGATACGCCGACAGCCTGGAGAGGGCCGACCCCCGAGATTACGTCCGCTGCTTCCTTCCGGACCTGACGGGTTAAATAACTCCAGGTCGCCCTCACCAAGATGCCGGCGTGGACAATCGCTTGAACCCCCTAAAAGAGGATTCACCTAAACTTCATAGTCTTATATAGCAAATTTAACTTTTATCGTCAAGGAAGAGTCCAGCGCATGTCGATCGTTTTCTATTGCGTTGCTGAAAGAATCTCGACGCCATGTACAATTATCCGGGATGTCAATACGGTCAGGGGGCTTTCAAAAATATTCCAGTTTCTTTATTACCTGCATCAGGCATGTTAAACTTCATCCGTGTTCAGTAATAAAGGAGCATGAATGTCTGATCAACCTCAGAGTCATTGCATTCCGGTCAATGACGTGCCAATTCGTCAGCACTGGGAGACACAATATGGACGGACCTTTTAGGGAAGAACCGGATTTGTATTCTACTTCACCCGCTCCAAAAACATTTATTGACTGGTTGAGAACAAATCGTAACGAGATTAAACTCGAATGGTCCCAGAGGCTCTCTCGGCTATCTTCATTTTATCGTGGAACCAGTCCGGATGAACTTAATAGAACCGTCTCAAGAGCTCTTGAAGCAAACTTCGAGTATCTTTCCACCGGCAATCTCACCAAAATCAAGAAATTCATTGACTACATTACGAAGAAGAGACTAAAGGCCGGCTTTCCGCTGTCAGATGTTCAAAAGGCCTTTGAACTCTTTCGCCTCATCGTGATTGATCGCCTCGCCAGCGAGAGGCTTTTCGAGCTTCTTGCCGAATCTGTTCATTCAGTGAATGGCTGCCTCTCATATACTATCCATAGATTTTCCGATCATTACCAGCGTATGCATGAACTCTCGATTTCGCGATACGCTCAAAACCTGGAGGAGGCTATCAGGGACAGAACTACCGAACTGGCTTACAGCGAAAAACGTTACAAGACGCTTGTGGAGGAAATCAACGACGGCTACTTCATAATCCAGAACGAAACGATAATATTTGCCAATCAGGCTTTCTGTTCAATGCATGGAGTCAGATTAAGACAGGTTATCGGCAAGCCATTCACAGGCCTTGTGGCCCCAGGTTCCCGAATGACATTGATTAACGCCTACGAGGAGATCATGAAGGGAGGACCGGGATCGGGCCCCGTTCAGTATAATGTTGCGGGGAAATTTGGCCAAAGCGCTTGTCGGGAGGTTAGGGCAAGGCGGACGGATATTGGAGCAGGAACGGTCATTATCGGTATTTGCAGGGACATAAGCGAAAGAGTTTCCATGGAAGCAAGAGTTCGAGAACATGAACAAATGGCCTACATCGGGCGCCTTTCAGCCTCCCTATCCCATGAAATAAGAAATCCCCTCTCCTCAATCAAGATGAATCTTCAGATACTTGAAAGAAAACTGGATCTCGATGGTTATGATCGCAGACGTCTGGAAATCAGCGTTCACGAAGTGTCCAGACTGGAAGATATCTTGAGGCAACTTCTCGATACTGCCCGTCCGCTTTCTGTTAACAAGACGCCGGGTGATTTGAACGCTATCGCCGGCAGATGCATCGACTTGCTGGAGCCAAAAGCATTGGAAAAGAGCCTCAAAATAACCCAACGCCTACCTGCAGATCTCCATCAGACCGAGCTTGATTCACCAAAAATCCAGCAGGCGGTGATCAATCTTCTACTCAACGCTATTGAGGCCTGTCCCTACGGAGGGCGAGTGCATATCTGGACCAAATCTCTAAAAGGCAAGAAATCAGGTTACATTGAACTAGGCGTCAGAGACAATGGCCCGGGGATACCTCCTGATCAGGCTAATCGCCTTTTCACACCTTTCAGCACGAGTAAAATTTACGGAAACGGTTTAGGATTAAGTAACGTAAAACGCATTGTCGAAGCTCACTCCGGAACAGTCCAGGTTCAAAGCAGGGAAGGTCATGGCGCGATATTCGTGATAAAACTGCCTGTGCATATTTCCTGAAAGAGCTTGGGGCCTGTTTGACCGGTATCTTCAGATACTGGAACAGGCTCCCCGGAATCTTCACTTGAAGCGTTTCACGGCCTATTGCAAAAACATTATCTTGGTCACACCAAATTGAGAATACCGCTAGTCAAAGTTCTTCAGTCAATAAATTTTGGAGGCAATGACTCATTATTGAGGAGGTTCTGATTTGGGAGCGCAATCACAGTAGATACAGCATGCGCCAGGACTCTCCCGGAAGTGTCATACACAGTCCCTTCTCCCAAGCCTAGGGTCTTACCCATTTTTATTCTGTTGCCACGTGCTATCAATTTACCGGATGATGCAGGGGAGAGATAGTTGACCTTCAAATCAACCGTAGTCATTCCCTGAGTGGGATCAAGTTCCGGAAAAACAGCCCAGAACGCAGCGGCGTCCAGAACCGATGCAAACACGCCGCCATGAACTACTCCAAAAGGCTGGAGATGTTTTTGTTGAATTTCAAGTTCGATTGTGCTCGCGCCAATCTCAAAGCTGACAAGCTTCATTGACAACAAGCTGAAATAACTGGACTTCGTGGCCATTTCGCAAGTCATTTTAACGTATTCCGGATTAAGTGTGGACATTGATGACCCCATTTTCTAAAATAGGCGATCAAACCTCGCGTTGAACAATATGGATTTGTAAACTGATTTCAAAAAAACAACAACTCATACCACCCTGTTTTTTCAATTACCAGCCGTAATTGGTGAATTTGGAAACAGGGGGCAATTTTGTCAGGCATTTATACCGGACAAACAATAGGAACGATTGAGAGGGAAATGCGTCATGAGCCTTGGGGCAAATTATGCCAGAGATTATGTCAAGCGCCTTAAAGCCATTATGGACAATCTTGACTTTGATTCCATTGGTAAGGTTATAGATGAATTCGCCAAAGCCCGGGAAAGAGGATCGACAATTTTCTTCATGGGAAACGGGGGCAGCGCAGCAACAGCTAATCACTTCGCAAATGATTTGGGTGTATGCGCCTCGCCAGAGGGAAAAATTCCATTCCGGTCATTAAGCCTGGCAGCAAATGTAGCTTTTCTGACTTGCCTTGGAAATGACTTCGGCTATGAGAGCGTTTTCGTCCGTCAGTTGAAAAACCTAATGAGACCTTCGGATCTAGTGGTGGGTATTTCGGCAAGCGGGAATTCTCCAAATGTTGTTAACGCGCTGCGTTACGCCGCAGACCATGAAGGAATTCCTGTCGCCATAGTGGGTTTTGACGGTGGACAAATGAAAAAAATTGCCTCGCATGTGATTCACGTTAATTCTGAAAAAGGCGAATACGGGCCGGTAGAAGATATTCACATGATCCTTGATCACCTGATTTCGACTTTCTTGGCAAGATAAAAAAAGTACTCAGCAAAATGATGCGCAAAAAAGCGTCATTTTTTATTGTCGCCGAGTTGAACCAAGCGTATGTCTCTTTGAGGAAACGGAATAATGATTCCCAAGGCGTTAAATTCCCTGTAAATGGCCTTGTTTAACTCATGTTGCATCAAACCTCTCTCGGCCGGCAAATGAGCCCAGCACAAAAGTTCAAACTCTAGCGCCGACTCACCAAAAGATCTGAAACGAACTCTTGGTTCAGGCTTTTCGGCAACCAACTTTTCATTTTTCGCAATTTTCAGGAGAGACGCCTCAACTTGATCCAAATCTGAACCATAGGCCACGCCGATTTTTATTCTGACCCGGTGATGAGGCTCCGGAGCGCTTTCATTTATAATTTTGGAGTTGGCGATAATCGAATTGGGAATACATACCATAATATCGTCCCGGGTAACAATCCTGGTGCTTCTCAGGCCAATTTCAGCAATCGCTCCCCGTTCTCCCGTCCCCAAAACAACATAATCGCCCTGTTTGAAGGGTCTGTCCAAAAAAAGATTAACACCTCCAAAGAAATTCGCAAGAGAATCCTTTGCCGCCAGCGCCACAGCCAGACCCGCAATTCCCGCAGAAGCCAACAATGGGGTCACATCAACCTTCCAGATTGTCAATAGCATGAAACCGGCGTTTACAATAACCACCGCAATCCCCAGATTGCTAATGAACTGCAACGCTTCGTGGGTAAATACCTTGTGCGATCGCTTGTTTCGACCGATAATCCTTATAATTCCGCAAAATGTTGTAGCCCACACGATGATAAGCAGGGACTCCACCACGGCCAACAACATGAATCCACCGGCAGAAGCTTTATCGATTAAATGCGGGACAGACTTGTGCATAGAAATCAGGATGACAGTAATCCACATTGCCCTGATCGCCGATGCGCTCAATTCCTTGCCTAGGTTAACGCTGTATTTTTTGGTAAGAAAGCGCACGAAACGCAGTGAAACCTGACGCATGACCAGCGCAAGAATCAGCCCGCTGATCAGTATTATCGCCCCCTCCAGTAACTGGTGAATTCTTAAAAAACCAATAAATCCATCAATAAGGGAGCGCAGCGCCTGCATAACAGCCTCCGAAAAAGCAACATGGGTAAATCGCGGAACGCGCAAAGGACGCGTGAATCCCCGGAATCAGGCCACTTCCTGTTTCACCTTCAGGCATGTCTTCAATCACATGGTTCACTCCACCTGTCATACCCCTAGAGGATACTGCCATGCTTTTTTCAGGTCGGCAATTTCAGCCTCTACAATGGTCCTATTATTCAGACCCTTGATATTGAGCCGGGTTTTCGGAGTAGTGACGCCAAGTTTCGAAACCGGGTAGGACGAAAAAATGTCTTCAAATGCATTCCTGAACGATGGTTTGACAGATACGAGAAATCTGCATGGGCTTTCGGAAAACAAAGCTTCATCATCCCTGCTGACGTCTTCTACCAGCAGGCCATCCAGAGAGATTTCAGCTCCCAATCCCCCCGAGAAACAACTTTCTGCAATAGCTACTGCCAGACCGCCATCGGCCAGATCATGGATGGATGCGATCAATTTTTCATTGATTGCGCTGTGAATAGTCCTGTACATATTTATGGCGAGCACGGGATCTGATACTTTCGGAACCCTGTTTCCCGTAAACCCCTTAGAGGCAAAATATTCAGACGCTCCAGTTTCGTTCCTGGTTAGTCCAAGCACATAAATCAGGTCTCCGGGATTTTTGAAATCAGGTGTCACGCATAGCCTTGTGTCAGGAATTATTCCCACAGCAGTGAAAAGAACGGTTGGGGGTATGGATATTTTTGTATCACCTATTGAATAATCGTTTTTCATGCTGTCTTTACCGGAAATACAAGGGATGTTGTATGCCAGACACATTTCATATAGCGCATGATTTGCCCTGACGAGCTGCGCCAGCTTATACTGACCATCAGGCGTTTTGGTTGATTGAACCGGATCACACCAGCAAAAATTATCCAAGCCTGCCATGTGATCAGGATTTGCTCCTACCGCTACAATATTACGGACCGCCTCATCAATTACACACTCCATCATGTGATGGGTATCAATGTCTGAATAACGTGGAGCAATTCCACACCCGACTGCGACACCACGGAAACTGTCCAGAACCGGCCTAAGCGCCGCAGCGTCTCCGGGACCATCGTTGGTTATACCTACAAGCGGCTTGATGACAGATCCGGCCTGAACTTCGTGGTCATACTGACGCACCAGACTCTCTTTTGAACAGATGTTCCATCTTCCGAGAAGCTCAAGCAAAACCGGAGTCAAATCATCTGGACACAAAAAGACAGGCTCAGCATGAATCGGGCGCTCCCATTTCGCGCTCAAACGCATTCTCGGCAAACCGTCATGCAGGAATTCCAGGGGCAGCAACGCCACTGTCTGATCTCCCCAGCAAACAGTAAACATTCCATCATCTGAGAATTGCCCCAAATCAGTTGCCTGAACATCGAGTTTTTTGGCTAATGACAGGAAGGTATGGACTTTTTCCACCGGCACGGCAACAGTCATCCTCTCCTGTGCTTCCGAGAGTAATATTTCCCAAGGTTGAAGCCCCGGATATTTTAATGGCGCCCTGTCCAGCCATAGCACAGCGCCACCAGCTTCAGTAGCCATTTCCCCGACTGAGGACGAAAGGCCCCCAGCTCCATTGTCCGTAATGGATGTATAGAGACCCCAATCTCTGGCCATTAACAGAAAATCGGTCATTCTTTTTTGTGTTATGGGATCCCCAATCTGGACAGCGCTAACCGGAGAATCTTCATGTAACTCCTCTGATGAAAAAGTTGCGCCATGAATACCGTCTTTTCCAATTTTTCCGCCAACCATGATTATATGGTCACCCGGGTTTGCCTTTTTTATATGCGCTGGTTGACCATTTATTGTTCGAGGCATCAGCCCGCCTGTTCCACAAAAGACGAGTGGCTTACCAAGATAGCGCTCATCAAAAACAACCGCCCCGTTCACTGTGGGAATCCCGCTCTTGTTTCCACCATGTTCTACGCCTTCCCTGACCCCTTCAAACACTCGGCGAGGATGTAATAAACGGGGAGGAATTGTTCCGGAAAAGTCAGGAGGGGCAAAACAGAAAACATCGGTATTGAAAATCAGCTTAGAACCCAAACCAGTCCCAAAAGGATCCCTGTTGACTCCTACTATCCCTGTCAAAGCGCCACCGTAAGGGTCCAACGCGGAAGGTGAATTATGTGTCTCCACCTTCACTACTAGATTCCAGTCATCGTCAAACCTGATTACCCCTGCGTTATCCCTGAAAACTGACAGACAGAAATCGCGCTCACCGGCATTCGCCCTGATTTCAGCGGTTGACTGCTGTATGTATGTCCTGAACAGGCTATCAATGACCTTTGAATCCTGATCGTCAACATAATCAATTATTGCGTAAAATATTTTGTGCTTGCAGTGTTCCGACCAGGTCTGGGCAACAGCCTCAAGCTCGCAGTCCGTTATTTCTGAGGTCAGCCCATGACGCTCACGCATTGATAGAAACTGCTCATCCCTGAAAAACGCTTGTATCGCTTTCATTTCTTCCAGAGAAAGAGCCAGAATTCCTTCTTTACTTATCCTCATGAGCTCTTCATCCGATACGTCCAGATCAATTTTCCCGACATGAACTGTAGATCTGGATACGACTTTGGGCGCTATTACTTCTGAACGATCTTCATTTGGTGCGTAAACTCTCCACGTCTGAATCAACTCATTAGCCAACAGATCTTTTGAAATACTTTCAGCGACCTGACGGGAAATATTGCCTGTTACAAAATATAATTTGCGACTGTATACAGCCTCTTCTGGAGAGAATTTCAACCCTATGGTTCTCTGGACCGCTTCCCGCGCAGTTCTCCCGATGTTGTCAGTAACACCGGGTTTAAACCCCACTTCTATCAACCAGTTGTAAGGCATGTTTAACGGCTCATCTATAAAAACATCCTGAATAACCGGATCCAGAAAAACATCTTGGGAAATTGACTTGAGCTGTTCAAAGGATAATGGTTTATCGATAACAAAACTTTCCGCAACCCTGATATCAATGAGCTTAATTCCGAGGTCTCTTGCTATCCTGTTAAGCAGCCTTTTCCCAACCGGGTCCGGTAAAGCAGGTTTCAAGCGTAATTCAATCCTGTGGGGCATCCGAAAACCCTCGCTATCGTTTAGTATTTGTTTCTGGTAAATGTGTAAGGTAGATTCTCGTGTCCAGAACAGTCGCCCCGGTTGAAGAAACCCTGACAGGATTGAATTCGATCTGATCGATTTCCTGAAAAGTTTCCATTAACCAGGAAATCCTCCCTATGACATCCCTGAGAGCCGATCTGTCCACAGGCGGTCTGTTACGAGCGCCGGAGAGCATTTCAGACCCAGGCAAAGCGTCTGTCATATTGTCGATTTCTGCCGGGGTTAAAGGACATAACCTTATGGAAGTCTTGCCAAATATCTCGGCAAAGATGCCCCCGTATCCGAGCATTACCACCGCTCCAAACTGTTTATCCCTTTTGGCGCCGACTATCAGTTCAATAGCGCCTTCAATTTCCGGGGCCATCTCCTGGACAATAAATCCTTCCAAACCAGAGCTTTCGTCCGATCCAAACTTGAGATTCATCCCGGAAAATGCTTTTTCAAGTGACTCTATTCCCTCCAGATTAAGAGCAACTCCCCCCTGATCTGTCTTGTGGGAAATCTCCGATGCGACAACCTTAAGAGCGAAAGGCCCTGTCATTCGGGAGCAGACATCACTTAACGACGAGGCGTCCGTGACCAGCGCAAATGATGGCGTATGCACACCAAGATGTTTGACGACCTGAAGACATTCGTTCAGCAGCGGTTTTCTGTCAGCTTCACGACACTTGCCCAGGATACCTCTTATTTTTTGTGTTTCTGGTAAAGGATCAGGCGTGAAATACGACTTGGTTTCAGCAATGTTTCTTTTGCGTTCAAAATATTTTATTGAAGCGTCGAGAGCCGAGAGGGCCCGCTCGGGATCCAGAAATATGGGGAAATCAAACTCCTTGAAGAGTTTCGTAATCTCGTGCTGCTCAGTATAGACGCACAGCACAACCGGTTTGCCGTATTTCCTCGATAATGCGGCCACAGAGTTCAACAATGCCCTGGAAGATTCGCCCTCAACGGATGCGAAATAGGTCTGGATCAAAAGTAATCCATCAATTTCCGGCTGCTGCAACGTGTGTTCGACAATCTGAACGTACACGTTGAAATCAAACAGGTCCCCAAGATCCAGGGGATTTGAAAGTCTGATCACTTTTGCCCGCAAGCGCTGCCGAATCATTTCCAGAAACTGTTCATTGAAAGGGGGCAGGTTGAACTTGTAGGTGAAGGCGGCGTCTGACGCGACTACAGCGTGTCCCCCCGATCGGGAGACTATCGCCATATTTCGTCCCTTCATCCGGGGCAGTTGAAGAATCTTCACAAAATCCAGATAGGATCGACTATCCCTGAAGCGCATGATGCCTGACTGCTCAAAAGCTGCGTCAACTACATTGTCGTCATTCACCAGAGCGTCTGTATGAGATTCTGCAATTACCCTGGACATTGAACTTATGTTTGCCTTGTGCGCAACTATTGGTTTGGAAGAATTGCGCGCTATCTCCATAAGTCTCCTGCCGTCCTTTATCGATTCCAGGTACATGCAAATAACAGTGGTTTCAGGATCATTTGTATAGAATTCGAGCAGGTCGTTTTCGTCAACATTGATTTTGTTTCCAATGGAAGAGAACTTGCTAAAACCCAATTGTTCGCTGTCGAACATGTTCAGGAATGACAGGCCGACCCCACCGCTTTGGGCAATAATGCCTACGCCCCCCGGTCGGAAGACGTTCTGGAGCCTGGTAAACGGTGTGGTTAAACCGTTCGACGCATTCATTATACCGATGCAGTTAGGCCCCACGAAACGTATTCCGTAAGTATCGGCTATGCCGCCTAATAACGCGCCGAGTTGTTTGCCTTCCTCTCCAAACTCTCCAAAACCTCCACTTTCTATTACAGCTCTCCTGATCCCTTTTTTTCCGCACTGTTCCAGGATTTCAGGAACCGACCTCGCCGGTGTGAGTATTATCGCCAGGTCTATCGAATCATCTATCTCATCCAGTGAGTCATGTATCTTTCTTCCAAAAAGAACTCCCCCATCCTTGCCGACCAGGTGAATTACACCGTTGTACCGAAATTCAAAAAGGTTCCTGGCTATTTCCTTGCCAAGGTTGGCCGGATGTGTGGATATTCCGAAAATTACGACTGACGATGGGTAGAAAAGTTTTTTCAATTTTGTAATCCTCAGTGAAGGGGTGTTTATGGTAAACCAATCTGTCGATCTTACATGAAAACCCTGAGTTTAAACACGATGCCTTCTGAAAACGTTTATGGATTAGAGCCCTTCCTGAAGTCTCGAACCGCCTCAGTCAAAGGTATATGTTCATCAAACCATCTGACAAAAAACTCCAGACCATCACTCAGTTCTGTTTTCGGCTCAAAACCAAGCTTTTGGGCTGCATTGGCAATATCCGCATACGTGGCCACAACATCGCCGGGTTGCGGTTCAACCATCTGCATTATTGCGGTCTTGCCGGACAGCCGTTCCAATGTTTGAATGAACTCCATCAATTCTACTGGCTTGTTGTTACCCAGGTTGATTATCTCGTAAGGCGACAGTCTATCCGAAAAAAGAGACGCAACAACACCTGCGACTATGTCATCTATGTACGTAAAATCACGCTTGTTCCTGCCGTAATTGAACACCCTGACAGGCTCCTGATTGCGGATATTTTCCAGAAAAGACCAATAGGCCATGTCGGGCCTTCCCCACGGCCCGTAAACCGTGAAAAAACGTAGACCAACAGTCTGAAGTTTCCAAAGATGCGTGTATGTGTACGCCATCAGTTCGTTGGAACGTTTTGTGGCTGCGTAAAGACTTATAGGAGTATTCACAGGATCGTCTTCAGAATACGGCATTTTGGTATTTCCGCCGTATACGCTAGAGCTCGAAGCGTAAACAAATCTTTGAACCCCCATCATTTTCGCCTTTTCAATCAGGTTTACAAAGGCCTCTAAATTGGATTTCTGATAGGTATAGGGATTCTTAAGCGAGTATCGCACCCCCGCCTGAGCGGCAAGGTGCAAGACTAGCTCAGGCTTGTAACTATCGTAAACATTGTCAACAAAATCTCGAACAGACAGATCACCCTTTACAGATACGTAATTTCGGCTCTGAGTCAACATTTTGTCTCGTTCCAGCTTCAGGTCGGGGAGGTAGTAAGGGTTGAAATTGTCCACTCCTATCACCTTGTGACCATTTTTCAGCAATTCGCGTGAAACGAAAAAACCGATAAAGCCGGCGCTACCCGTAATCAGAATAGTACTCATAAAAGGATATTCCTCCCGGTCTGCCAAATTAGCGGTCAGTCCATGTAACCATCAGGATTGTTGGAAAACCATTCGATCACTTCATTTACAATGGATTTAATATTGGACCTGCAAGGTTTCCATGCCAACATTTTGTGTGCCAATGAAGAGTCAGCGACGAGTTCGGACGGATCCCCCGCCCTTCTGGACGCATACCGAGGAAGGAGATTCACTCCGGAAACCTGGCTAACAGCCTTTACAATTTCCAGATTCGAAACACCTACTCCGGTCCCCAGATTCAGTTGAACAAGCCCGGCGATTTCAAGCTTTTGCATGGCAGACACATGAGCCGTCGCAAGGTCAGTCACATGAATGTAGTCCCTGATGCATGTTCCATCATGTGTTGGGTAGTCGTTGCCAAAAATAACCAACTCTTCGGTCTGCTTCAATGCCGCTTTCACCACATTTGGTATCAAATGGCTTTCGGGGTTATGGTCCTCCCCTAACCCACTGGAAGGTTCACATCCTGCGGCATTAAAATATCGAAGACTGGCCGATTTTATGCCGTAAGCCCTATGATAATCCTCCAACATCCATTCCATGGCCAGTTTGGTTCTGCCATAGGGTGAGATCGGATTCCTGGGGTGCGTCTCGCTAATAGGCAGTGTCACAGGGTAACCATAAACCGCGCAACTCGAAGAAAACACGATCTGATCATGACGGGTAAGACGCATGGCTTCCAACAGGTTGTATGCCGCTATGATATTGTTGCTGTAATATATTGAAGGATTTGCGACAGATTCACTTACCAGGGCATTGGCTGCAAAATGAAAAATCGTGTCATAAGTCTGAGAAGAAAGATGCTCATAAATTTCCTGAAAACTATTCAGATCAGCTTCTATAAAATGTGAACATCTCAGCGCAGACCTGTGTCCTTTGGAGAGGTTGTCCATTACACCCACATCGATTCCGATATCCCGGGCATGTAGACAAAAATGTGATCCCACATATCCCGCCCCACCAATAACAAGTATTCTACGATCAGACAAGAACGCCTCCTGGTGTCGCAGTCTGAATATCCTCGAACATGATGCCCAAAATTACTTTTACTCCAAATCCTCTCAAAGATAACTATTTAATGTACTCGACTCACATGATCTTCGTCAATTCCAACCTGATTGCGCTACTAGCGCCGAACTTTGATGAATCGAGAATTAAAAAGAGCGAAACCTGCCGAGCATACCTCTAAGACTCTTAAATTTGTGACCAAATATTTCTTTTTGTTGTAAAGTAGCTTTCTGAACTGGAAATTGGTTGGCGCCAGTCATTTTTATAACTTCAACGACAGGAATTTGCTAAATAGATTTATGGGCTTGGGTTTTATGCTGAATCATCTGGCAAACAGACGGTCAGATATTTTTGATTCATATTCTATGCTGGAAAAATTAACAAACTGAATAGGAGGAACGATATGCGATTTGACGTCATGGAGGTAAAGGCACGGGAGATACTGGATTCCCGCGGCAATCCAACAATCGAAGTTGATCTCATGCTTGAAGAAGGCGCTATTGGGACAGCCGCTGTTCCTTCAGGCGCTTCCACTGGTGAAAATGAGGCTGTGGAATTACGGGATGGCGATAACAGCCGTTATCTGGGTAAGGGCGTTCAAAGAGCTGTAGAAAACGTCATGAACGAAATACGCCCCGCGATTTTAGGCATGGACGCGCTAGACCAGGCAAGCCTTGACAAAATGATGATCGATCTGGATGGCACCGCCAACAAACATAACCTCGGCGCAAACGCTATTTTGGGAGTCAGTCTGGCCGCAGCTAAAGCATGCGCCATGGAATTGGGGCTTCCACTCTACAAATATCTGGGCGGCGTTGGAGCGCGCAGACTTCCTGTGCCAATGATGAACATCCTCAATGGAGGCGCTCACGCTGACAATAACGTGGATATTCAGGAATTCATGATCATGCCTGTCGGCGCGCCATGCTTTACGGACGCATTGAGAATGGGGGCGGAGATTTTTCATACGCTAAAGAAAGTGCTTAAAGGTAAGGGCCTCAACACCGCTGTAGGTGATGAGGGTGGTTTTGCGCCTAACCTGAGCTCTAACGAGGAAGCGCTTAAAGTCATAGCGCAGGCCATCAAGGAAGCTGGATATACCCCTGGTGGAGATGTTTTTATCGCTCTGGACGCTGCCGCAAGCTCATTTTTCAGAGATGGAGTCTACGACATGTCTGGAGAGGGCGCCAAGAAGAATTCCAGAGAAATTGTCGATTTTTATTCGGATCTTGTAGATCGCTATCCGATTGTATCTTTGGAGGATGGCATGGATGAAAACGATTGGGACGGGTGGAAATTGCTTACTGAAAAACTCGCCTCAAGAATCCAGATAGTTGGGGATGATCTTTTTGTAACAAACATTGAACTACTCCAGAAAGGGATAGACCTCGGGGTGGCAAACTCAATACTGATCAAACTGAACCAGATAGGAACCCTCACGGAAACGATGGAAGCGGTGAATCTCGCATCATCCTTTGGATACACATCCATTGTATCGCATAGAAGTGGCGAAACCGAAGACACCACAATAGCCGATCTGGTTGTAGGCCTCGGAACGGGCCAAATAAAGACAGGATCCGCATCCAGAACAGACAGGATCGCCAAATATAACCAACTCCTCAGAATTGAAGAAGATTTAGGTAACAGCGCCATTTACGGCGCCAGAACTTTCAGGTGGGGCGCATAGATCTTATTCTGTTTATTACTGTTCAGGGGGAGGTTCTTGAGTCTCCCCCATCAATTCCAGGAAAAATTACCACCGAATATTTGTTCGAAATCCAGCCCCTGGAGCACTGATATTTACGCCGCCTCTTCCAAATGAATCCCAATTGACGCCAATAGATCCAGGAAGGTTCACACTACCTCTGTCCGGGCTAAGGTTCACGCTACCTCCAGGGTATGTCAGGCGACTGTCATTGTTACCCCACGTCACAGATCCACCCGGAAAGGTTACGTTCTGCGCGTTACTAACAGTATTCCCAACAAACATCGCTACCATTATGGCAGCCATAATCAGCATCAGCTTGTTCGATTTTTTCATCTGCAACCCTCCATTGGTATGCATACATGCTACTAAACATTTTGGCCTTATATCTACAAGAAAAGTTTCTTTTTTTGACTTAAAAAAATTTTCAATCAGTGGCGCCGGTCTCCACCAGTATGCCTACATGCTTCAAATCTTCCTAATGGCTTCTTGAGCCTCCATGTCGCCCTACATGATAACGCTTCAGGCTATCCTTCATTTCTCTTATTATCCTGGAGCGTAAAGAAACAGGCTCGAGAACTACCGCGCTGGCGCCGTACCCCATAATCCATGAAATGATTTCATAGTTGATAGGAACCTTGAGCGTAACTACTACCGAACCATTCTTGAGTTCCCGCGTCTGCTGGCTGGAATGCCACTGCCGCTCCTTAACAGTGTAAGCGGCGCTTGAACTGATTCTTATCCTGATATCTTCAGGCTCCCCGCTCATGACCCGGAAAGCTGACTCCTTCCGATGAATGACCGAAGAATCAGTGAGCCGTTCGAACTTTTCGCTCAACACCGTTACTCTTCTGATTCTGTCCATCGCAAAGGTTCTTGCCGAATTTCTCAAATGACAATGACCTATCAGATAGAGACGAGCGTCCATAACCCATATATGATAAGGATCTACTTTTCTGATGGTTTCCAGTTTCGTGGAAGCCGCCACATAAACTATTTCTACACGCTTCTGACCCGTGGCCGCATCCGATATCTTATTAATGACGTCCCTTACGGCGTCATAATTCTTGAAACTACTGAACCCGGCATTGATCGTTCTGGACAGTTCGGCTAGATATTCACCCGTGTTCGGAGGTAGCGCGCTTGTCACCTTATCTAAAAAACTTACCATACTCTCGTAAAAAACCGTTCCCTGAAAAACTCTCAACACATCCTTTCCCAAATGGAGGGCCATAAGTTCTGTCAGATTTATCGGCAGCGTGAAATTGTATTTGTTAGCATCTAGATGCTTCCACACCGTCCTGTTATCCGCCTTTTCACTATAAATAGGGAAACCACCATTTAATAGGGTATTTAAATCTCTGTATATTCCCCTTTTACTGTGTTGGACTTTTTCGGACATGTCGGCTACGGACACCCCCTGTTTACTAGCCTGAAGAATTCTCAGAATTTTCCACTGCCTGACTAGCTGATCCTCTGCCATGACTCCCCCTAGAATCATTAA
>CAITZA010000102.1 GCA_903896745.1 uncultured Desulfomonile sp.
CAACTGAATGATGGCAATTAAAGACAAGGGTTGCGCTCGTTGCGGGACTTAACCCAACATCTCACGACACGAGCTGACGACAGCCATGCAGCACCTGTCTTGGGGCTCCCCGAAAGGCACTCTCCTATTTCTAGGAGATTCCCCAGATGTCAAGCCCAGGTAAGGTTCTTCGCGTTGCATCGAATTAAACCACATGCTCCACCGCTTGTGCGGGCCCCCGTCAATTCCTTTGAGTTTTAACCTTGCGGCCGTACTCCCCAGGCGGAGCGCTTAATGCGTTAGCTGCGGCACAGCAGGGGTCAATACCCGCTACACCTAGTGCCCATCGTTTACGGCGTGGACTACCAGGGTATCTAATCCTGTTTGCTCCCCACGCTTTCGCGTCTCAGCGTCAGTATCGGTCCAGGAAGCCGCCTTCGCCACCGGTGTTCCTCCTGATATCTACGAATTTCACCTCTACACCAGGAATTCCACTTCCCTCTCCCGTACTCAAGCCTGGCAGTTTCGAATGCGCTTCCGGGGTTGAGCCCCGGGCTTTCACATTCGACTTGTCAAGCCGCCTACACGCGCTTTACGCCCAGTGATTCCGAACAACGCTTGCACCCTCCGTCTTACCGCGGCTGCTGGCACGGAGTTAGCCGGTGCTTCCTTTGGTGGTACCGTCAGTTCTGCAATCTATTAAACCACAGAGGTTTCTTCCCACCTGACAGGGCTTTACAACCCGAAAGCCTTCTTCACCCACGCGGCGTTGCTGCGTCAGAGTTTCCTCCATTGCGCAATATTCCTCACTGCTGCCTCCCGTAGGAGTCTGGACCGTATCTCAGTTCCAGTGTGGCTGATCATCCTCTCAGACCAGCTAACCATCTCGGCCTTGGTAAGCCGTTACCTTACCAACTAGCTAATGGTCCGCGGGCCCATCTTCAGGCGCCGGCTTCTATGAGAGGCCGACTTTGACCCCTAGAACCTTGGTTCTTGTGGTCTTATCCGGTATTAACGGGCCTTTCGGCCAGTTATCCCGATCCCGAGGGCAGGTTACCCACGTGTTACTCACCCGTGCGCCACTTTACTCCACACCCCGAAGGATGTGTTTCTCGTACGACTTGCATGTGTTAGGCACGCCGCCAGCGTTCGTTCTGAGCCAGGATCAAACTCTCCAGTTTGATTTACTCTATAAACTATATATCTTTCGTCACGAACTATCTGCTATTCAGTTTTCAAAGATCAATGCGGCTTTTCCGTTTTCATCTCGCCGCTAGATCAGTTTACAATGTTTCGTATTATCTTGTCAACTACTTTTTGTTTCTGATCTCTTCGCTCCCCAATCGTTGGGGAAGTCCTAGTTATATAGATGAACCGACTTTGTGTCAACAAAAAAGCTTTTACACATATAAATAATTTGCATTGCTCTATGTGGGCCTCGTAAAAACAAATGGTTAGGTCTCATCAGAAAATGCCTCTCGTGAAATTCAGGTCTGATTGTGTCCTGAAAACGCGACACAAAAAATGGGATTGCCAGGGTTGGCGCGTATTTTTTCTGTGTGGCGCGTCCTTTTCTCTCCCAATTATACCCCTTTCAGGCAAAAATATCTCTCCATGTTCTACTAACGACGCGCTGGTGCGGGCAATATTCAGCGCGGTCCAGGCTGCAAATCCCTGGATAGAGTTATGAAAGTCGGGTTTGCGCGTATCATAGCCTCTCGATATAACTGAAAAAACCGGCTTGTGGGCCGGCTTTTTTCTTTTGATGCGCGCTCCGTTAATAGAGCGCGTTCAATGGATCAACGCGTTTATGGGTGGTCAGGCGGATTTTCTGAGTTCCTGTGGAGTGAACAGCTGAATGGCGTTTACGGGGCAACCCTGTTCGCAGAGGCCACAGCCGACGCAGGCCTTGGGATCGAATAGCGCGGCGACGAATTCGTTGTTTACTTCAGCCATTCCAAGGGCCTGGAACGGGCAGCAGGATACGCAAACTTCACAACCGACGCAGTCAGCGTTCCAGACATAGGGTTTGGGCCAGTCTGATCGTTTGACTTTTTCAGGTTTAGCGCCCTGTGGGTCGCGGATTGCGCCGTAAGGGCAGGCTCGGCCACAGACACCACATTCGATGCATTTTGACGCGTCTATGCTGTGAGGTTGTTTTTTCTCACCGCTGGAAGCTCTCATGGGGCATACGCGTGCGCATGTCTGGCACCCCTTGCATTCGTCCTGAGCTATTCGATAGGGCATTTGTCTCCTCCAAAAAAGATTGTTTGTTGATCTTGGCGGTATTCTTATATCAGTTCACTGACTCGACGCTTTTTACAGCGGGAACTTTTTCCTTGAGTATTCTTTCAATTCCCATTTTCAGGGTCATCTGGCTCATGGGGCAACCGCCGCACGCGCCTTTCAATCTCACCTTAACAATTCCATCGTCAGTTATTTCGACTATTTCCGCATCTCCTCCATCAGCCTGAAGTTGCGGTCTCACGAGGTCCAATGCGGCCTGAACTTCCTCTTTCATTGTATACACTCCTTTCAATGGGCACATCCAATCATAACAATTACCTACAATATCATAGTAGTTGTTGAAACAAAGAGAAAAAAGCAGGTTTTGCTGCGGTAAGGGACGTGAATATTTAATATGCCGAGCGCGTAGCCTTCCAGTCATTGAGCGCGTCGTTCAGGTGGGGTTGACTGAGCATGATCTTTGAGCCGAGTTCCGGGCTGGTCTGCATTTCTTTTTTTGCGGACTGCAAAATGGCTCTTCTGCAAATTTCCTCGACATCCGCGCATGACAGACCCACCGCCTGAGCGATGAGTTCATCGAAATTTCCGTCAAACCCGATATGGTCGGTGAGGAGAAATTTTTCGAGGAGGAGTAAGATATCTTCTTCCGAGGGCAGCCTTAGTTTTAGTTCGTTGGTGAATCTTCCGGTGGCGTTAAGCGCTGGTGGGAGGTCTTCTGCCCGGATGGCGGTTCCTACGACGATTATTGGTTTTGAGTCCGGGTTCGAGTCCATTTCCATGACGAGTTGGTTCACGATACGATCGATATATTTTGTGTCAGACCATCCTTTTGAAGAAAAGGAGTCAATCCCGTCCATGATGAGGACGGTGGGGGCCATCTGACGCGCCTGTCTGAAGAGTTCACGAACGTTTTTTTCGCTTTCGCCCATGTATTTTGAGAGTAGTTCGGGGGTTCTGATTTCTATGACATTGAAGCCGCTTTCCTTGGCCATGGAGCGCGCAAAGAGGGTTTTGCCGACCCCTGATGGGCCGGTTATCAGTATGCCTTCGGGGCGTGACATGCCGATTTTTTCGAGCGCGCCGGCGTTTTGGAGAGGCCAGAGCACTATTTCCCTCACATAGGTCTTTTCCTTCGAGTATCCCGCGACAAAATCCCAACCGGCTCTTTTCAGGTTGACTTCGAAGTTTCTCCCGGAAGACGGTCTCATGTCTTTAAGAGCCTCCGCAAAATCAACCTTTTCCACTGTGAGCGCTTCGAGGAAATCCTCCGAAAGCTGCTGCGGGGTGTTTTCGAGCCCCGGCAGGATTCTCCTAACGGCTTCATATCCCGCTTCCTGGCATAGCGCCTTTATGTCCGCGCCTACAAAGCCATGAGTTCTTTCCGAAAGATCATCAAGGTCAATCTCGCCGAGAGGCATATCTTTGGTATGTATTTCGAGAATCTTTCTTCGACCTGCCTGATCAGGTGTGCCAATGAAAATTTCCCTGTCGAATCTTCCGGGCCTGCGCAAGGCAGGGTCGAGATTATTCGGAAGGTTCGTAGCGGCTATGACCATGACCTGCCCGCGATCTTCCATCCCATCCATTAAAGCGAGCAACTGCGCGGTGATCCTGCGTTCGACCTCACCCTCTGTGGTGTCCCTGCGTGGGGCGAGCGCGTCAATTTCGTCAATAAACAGTATTGCCGGAGCGTTCTTTCCGGCTTCTTCGAAGGCGGCGCGCAGCTTGGCCTCGCTCTCGCCATAGTGCTTGTCCATGACTTCCGTTCCGATGACGCTTCTGAACCAGCAGCCGGTTTCGCCCGCAACGGCTCTTGCTATCAAGGTTTTGCCTGTTCCTGACGGACCGTGGAGCAAAACGCCGCGTGGCGGATCGATACCGAGTTTATAGAATATCTGGGGATGCTGAAGTGGTAATTGCACGACCTCCCTGACTCTCCTTATGGCGTCATCGAGCCCGCCAACATCCGAAAAGTTGGTGTCCTTTCTTGAGACGTAGTCGTTTCCCTCTTCATCAACGAGTTTAACTTGCGTGCGCGGGGATATTCTGGAAACGGAGCATGGTTCTGTTGAGACTATTTTGAAGCTTATGGATACACCGCGGTTATTCTTGAGTGTCAGGGCCCCTGATCCGAGCACAATGGCGCCGCTGATTTTTTCCAGCATGGCCCGAATTTGAGGTTTGCTAAGGTCGCAACCGTTTGGGGCTTCCAGGGTGACAAGCTCACTTTCCGGGCAGTTGGCCTTCCTTAGTTTTATCTGGCTGTATAACTGGAAGCGGTTTTCATCCATGGTCTGCCTGTCCAGGGAAACCATTCGGGTATCTATCCAGGCGTTGGGATGAGGTTTGGCCTGCGCGATGCATCCGCCCGCGTCAACGATCTCGACGGGGTCTCCATCGCAAAGTTCGAGTTTTTCCATAAACGCGCTGGATATGAATACGGTTCTTGATCCGGGATCCTGCTCCATGACCTTTGTGACCACAAACGAATACGTTGGATGTTCACTCTTGTGGCAGTCGCAGTTGTCGTGAGAATGCCAGCTTCCGGGACGATGATCATTGCAGTGACAATCCATGTTGAACTCCGCTTTCAACAAAAATATTGCTAAAGTAATAGTAGTATTATGACAATAATGGAGCGCTTCTGGCGCTCCATCACATTTCCATGGAACAAGATTTTTTTGGAGGGCCGGTAGAACTCAACTGCATTCAATCCTAGATCGCCTCGGGTTTCTTGTAGGCTTCGGTCTTCAACCAGGAGCGCAGACTGTCAGAAATTCCGCAAGCCTTGTTCTTGCACGCGAATTCTTTTACCGACTGATCAATAAGTTCCTGGGGCGCGTCTATCTGATATAGCACTTCATAATCGTGATGGCTTTGCTTGACCAAGAGCAGTTTTGGCGGGGCCGATACGGCATCAATCTTGAAATACG
>CAITZA010000103.1 GCA_903896745.1 uncultured Desulfomonile sp.
CATGAGAGAAAACCTGTTCCCTGCGAACAGGCAGGATCATGTTCCCAACCCTGACGTGAAAAAGGCACTGGGCCGCGACAGGTTCCCCGTTTACAGCCATTACCGTGGTGAATCACATGCGATTTGCCTTCCCGAGTCAGTATTGGATGGCAAACCCTACCAGATCAGGTCTTTGATCATTGAAGGCAGCTCAATTATTACATCCTGGCCCCAGCCAGAAACCTGGAGACGCACATTGGGGACTTTGGATTTTCTGGTCTGCATTGATCGTTTTTTCACCGCCGACGCTGCTTATGCCGATCTGGTTCTCCCAGCGACCACTTACTATGAAATTGAGTCTTACATGAGGTATGGTTCGCTGTTCAGGATACGTGAGAGGGTTGTTGATCCGGTTGGTGAAGCCCGGCATGGCTTTTTCATACTTGCAGAGTTAGCCAAACGCCTTGGATACGGTCATTTGTATCCTCAGAATGAGGAGGAAGTCCTTAGACATGCTCTCAAGCCTTCCGGCTTTTCACTGGAGCAGGCAAGAGCCTCAGGCGGTATGCTCCGTATTCCCACGCTTATGATGGAATATCGCAAATGGGAAAAGGGGCGGCTACGGCCTGACGGCAACCCAGGTTTTGACACTCCCACCGGCAAGTTTGAGATTGCTTCTACCATCCTTGAGGAACACGGTTATGACGCGCTTCCGGTATACACAGAACCTAAGGAAGGACCACTGGCCAGACCTGACCTCGCGCAACAATACCCGTTGGTCTTTACTTCCGGTTCCAGGGTTACCTCCGATTTTAGGTCTCAGTTCCATAATATTCCGGATCTCCTCAAAAAACAGCCTGAGCCTACCGTCACAGTCAATTCGTCGGATGCGCAGAAACGTGGGATAAAGGACAATGACTTGGTTGAGGTAATCACTACTCGCGGTCGGGTTCGGTTTCGAGCGTATGTCACGGATAATCTCCGGGAAGGTGTCGTGGACGCCGCTATGGGAGGTGGAGGCCCGGTTGGTCCAATAGCCTGGCAGAACTGTAACGTCAACGATCTGACAGATCTGGAACATTACGATCCTATCTCTGGTTTTCCAGTTTACAAGGCCCTCCTGTGCGAAATGGTCAAGGTTAGGGAAGCCTCGATGGCTGAATCCAGCGAACAGTCTAGCGATCCTCAGGTTCATGTTTCGGTAAAGAAATGTGAAGTGAAAGCGCCAGCCAGGCGGTTGATTTACATGGATCATAACGCTACCACCTCTATGGACAGGGAAGTACTCAAAACAATTATCGATCTCAGCACCCGCTGTTCTGGGAACCCTTCCAGCATACACACAGCGGGAAATGAGGCCCGTTTCATAATAGATTCCGCCAGGCGCAACGTGGCACAGCTTCTAAACTGTACAGCCCGTAGGATAGTTTTTACCGGTGGAGGCTCGGAATCTGACAATCTGGCCATCAAAGGGGTAGCATTTGCAAATCGTTGGAGGGGCAAACATATCATTACCTCTACTATTGAGCATCCGGCAGTATTGTCCACCTGTGAATGGCTGGAAACTCAGGGTTTTGAAATTTCCAAACTACCGGCAGATGAGGAGGGTTTGGTCAACCCTTCGCATCTTTCAGCCACTATTACCGGAGAAACGATACTGGTCAGCATCATGACCGCGAACAATGAAACCGGCGCAATCCAGCCGATCGAAGAACTTGCCAGACTGTCCCGGCGATGTGGGGCTATTTTTCATACAGACGCAGTGCAGGCCGTGGGTAAAATACCTGTTGATGTCCAACAATTGGATATCGATCTCCTCACCTTGTCCGGTCACAAGCTAAATGGGCCCAAGGGGGTTGGAGTGTTGTACATACGAAAGGGAATTCATCTTGATTCTCTCGTTCACGGAGGAAAGCAGGAACACGGACTCAGGGCTGGGACTGAAAATGTCGCAGGCATAGCCGGTTTTGGCAAGGCTGCAGAGTTGGCCATTCGGAGATTGCCTGAAATGGAGCGGGTAAGAATGTTGCGGGACAGCTTGGAAGACGGGATCAGGAGGCTTGTGGCCAGCGCCACGCTCAATGGCCCGAGGGACAAGCGACTTCCAAATACTCTGAACCTGACTTTGCCGGGCATGCGTGGCGAGTCTGTGGTGTTGGCAATGGATAAGTCAGGTGTGGCTATCTCATCGGGATCCGCGTGCAGAGCCGGATCGCCAGAGCCGTCACATGCTCTCATTGCCATGGGACTTTCTTCCGAACAAGCGCACTGTTCAATAAGATTTTCTCTGGGACTGGACAACACAAACGATGATGTTGACAGGGTTCTGGAATTGCTGGGCGCGATAATTCGCGATGACTCAGCCGGGATTAGCTTTGTGCCATGTCGATGATAACCCAGGGGAACCCTGTGGCCAATGTTTGAGCGGGAGTTTTTTGGACAATGGCTGCATCTAGCGCTGCAAGACAGTTTTTCATCACTAAGCCCCCGGAGGTATGTTCACAGGACTCAATGACAAAAGACATACTGGAAGGTCTGAGACATAAACAGAAATATATTCCCAGCAAATACTTCTATGATTCCGTTGGATCGGAACTTTTCGAACAGATTTGCGAACTTCCTGAATACTATCAGACTAGAACCGAACTCAAACTGCTTTCAGAACATGCGACTCAAATAGTGAGAGGTTTTGGCCACGGAAACTTGGTAGAACTGGGGTCTGGGTCCAACAGAAAAATCCGGATTCTTCTCGATGCAATTGAACCTTCTTCATTATCAGCCCTTTATTACATGCCAGTGGATATATGCAGCGCCGCCATTGCCAAATCATCGGCAGAGTTGCGCCAACTCTTTCCTCTGCTCAATGTCGAGCCACTGGTTGCAGACTTCACTAGAAGTCTGAATGTGGTAAAAGGAAACTCACCTAAGCTGATCCTGTTTTTCGGCAGTACTATTGGCAACTTCAACCAGGATGAGACGAGCAGTTTTATCAAGAACGTGGCCAATAGAATGAATCCGTGCGACCGCTTGTTGGTCGGATTGGATATGGTAAAGCCGGTTCACATTCTCGAAGCCGCATACAACGATTCACTCGGACTTACGGCGAGATTCAACAAGAACATCCTTCGGGCAATAAACCGGGAAATGGGCGCCAATTTCCAACTTGATATTTTTGAACATTGCTCCTACTTTAATGAACAACACGAACAGATCGAAATGCATCTCAGAGCCACGAAAGATACTTTGGTGCTATTGTCAGGGATTGGCGCATCGATTATGATCAGGAGCGGAGAAACCATCCGGACTGAAATTTGCCGGAAATTCAGAAGGTCAGGTGCGGAAGACATGTTTGATCAAGCCGGTATGCGAATAGACCGATGGTATACTGACCCTAAAGGCTGGTTTTCAATTGTTGAGGTTGTCCTGGCCTAGACGATCCCCATCATATTCCCAAATTCCCTGTTGAATCTGAGACGAAAGCATGGTTGTACAGTCGTTGCTTCTGCGAACCGATCAAAAACATCAAGACAAGCGTTGTAAAACTCTCACAAAAAAGGCGGTAAGCATGGCCCCTACCTGACATGTAAATATCAATCCCCCCACAGGACATCTTTATGGAAAATACCATTTCTCCCACTATTGGGGGCCCGGAACGTGAGTTGGTACGTGTCTAGGGAACCTTTTCCCCGAGTTTGCTCGGGTGGTTCCAATTTTAAAAAGGTTTTTTCGTACTTTCCGGTAACGGCACATCAAAGGCACGGGTTATTTCGCCCACCATTTGATAGAATCCACAAAGGGTTACAACCTCCATGAGCCCCTGGATGCCGTAGAGTTTTATCATTTCGTCCTGAAGTTCTTGCGGAATCGAGCCGAAATCAAGAACTATGTCGAGCGTTTGCATTATTAGAAAATAGGGGGGTTCGATTTTCTCTAAATTCATGTTCATGACCGATTGAATCAGACTGTCACCCAGCCCGGCATCCCTGGCCGACTGCTGATGATCCAGCCAAATGAATGCAACACCTGTTTTCCTGGCAACATACAGCACCGTGAACTGATAAGCGTTTCGAGGCAATTTTCCTTCAAATTTCAGGTAATAACCTAGCCCCTCTATATGTTCAGCAAGTTCAGGATGATTCATTAAAGGTATATACAGACCTCGCAGGTTGGTTCCTTGCTGGGCTCTTTTTTTTACGAGTTGATCGTGAATTCTCTTGGCCTCACCATCCAGATTAGCTGTCAAATCCGTCAAAGACGCCATTTTAAATCTCCTTTATTCGTGATAACTCCATGATTTAACTGACTCTATGAAAGGCTCTACCGGTGTGCCATACTTTTTGTCAGCCTTGACATCTATCACAATAGCGGAGTCTTCCTCCAGGGCCTGTTGAAATGCAAGCCCCAACTCATTCGGCTTGCGAACGGTGAGACCCTTCACTCCCAGACCTCTGGCCATAGTCGCCCAATCATGATCAGGAAGCGATGTCAGCCTTGATGGCCCTTCCCCAGTTTTAGAGGCTCTAAGCCATACGTTTCCAAAAGCGGCGTTGTTAATGACTACATAGATGACCGGAATCCCGAATCTGGCGGCTGTTTGTATTTCCATGCCATGCATAAGCATGCAGGCGTCTCCTGTGATGACCACGCAGGGTCTGTCAGGTCTTGCTATTTTTGCTCCGATCCCGGCTGGAATCGCCCATCCCATGGGCCCCAGATTTGTCGCTGAAATGTAGGTCCTTGGCTCGTAGCTCTGCCAGTAGTGACCTGCGAATGCTCGATGAGCCCCACTGTCTACAAGAACCACCGTTTCTCTGGGCATGGTATTTCTAAGTTCCTTGATAACACGTGCCGGATGCAATGGAATACTGTCACTGTCGGAATTCCCGGCATCGTACAGACGGGGTAATTTCTTGATATTATGTAACCATTCTTTCCGGATCTGTTTGCCTTCTTCCAGATAATTCGGCAAATCGGTCGCATCCGACATTAATGACTGCAGGAAGGCGCAGACATCCCCTTCAACGGTTACACATCCATCATAAACAGCGCTGATGGACTCTGG
>CAITZA010000104.1 GCA_903896745.1 uncultured Desulfomonile sp.
AAACGAATGGCGCGGCTCTATGAAAGCCACCGAATTATTCCTGAATAATTTTTTGATTATGTCGAACACGAGCACCCCCGTTTGCACACAAAATTGTCACTGTGTAAAAACTATGACAGGGCAGACCTATAAATGTTTCTGGAACCGGCTGCAATTAATGTACAAACCGGCCTTCCACCTATCTGATCGGGCTGGAATCGTTCATAAGTCAGTAAGTTTGCCAAAATTATTCCAGCGCTAACTCACCTAATTCTATATTAGGGTGTCGTATAAATGCTGTCAATATTTTTTTGAAGATAGCCTGAAGGTTGTTGTAAAGACAATTTGAGCCGTTTGTTTTATTTCCGTGGAAAGGTGAATCCATCGATGCGTTAGATGCCAAATAAAGACCGCCAGGCGGCATATACCGAAACGGTGATGGAATGAGATGAGGGTTTGGGCGCTCAGGATGTCGGACGTGGAGGGCTACGCCAATTCGAATTCCACACCCACGGGGCAGTGGTCTGACCCCATTACATCCGTCATGATGAAGGCGTTTTTTACCGAGGCCGCCATTTCAGAGCTTACAAAGACATAGTCAATACGCCAGCCGATATCTCTCTGGCGGGCGCCGCTTTTCATGTCCCACCAGCTATATTGAACGAGATCGCCGTTCAAACGCCTGAATGTGTCAACATAGCCGGCGGACATAGCCTTGTCGATCCACTGTCGTTCTACGGGAAGGAATCCGGAAACTTTTGAGTTTTCTTTAGGGCGGGCAAGATCGATTTCGTTATGAGCCGTATTTACGTCCCCCACAAAAATAATATTCGGATTTTTTTCACGAAGCGCCTGTATCCGTTCCAGAAAAGCCTCATAAAAGGACATCTTGTAGTCAAGACGATCTTTCCCGCTCTTGCCGTTCGGAAAATAGACGTTCAAAAGCTCAAAAACCCCATAATCCAGGCGAATGACGCGTCCCTCACCGTCGAATGCGCTAACGCCCATGCCATTTTCAATTGATACGGGGGAATTTTTCGTATAAACGCCAACACCGCTGTAACCCTTGCGCTCCGCTGAATTCCAGTAACTCGTGTAACCGCTCGGAGTCAGCAGTTCCTTTGTCAGTTGTTCGGGAGCGGCCTTGGTTTCCTGTACGCACAATATGTCGGGAGATTCCTTTTCGAGCCATTCCAGAAAGCCTTTTTTCTGGACAGCCCTGATTCCGTTAACATTCCAGCTCAGCAATTTTATCAGTTTGGTCATTTTTGCGCCTGAATTCGGCCTTCTCCGTGTCATACCGGACTTGATCCGGCATCCAGGACTTGTGGATTCCCGTTTTCACGGGAATGACAAAGGCTTCCCATTTTCACGGGAGTGACAAAGGGTTCCCGTTTTCACAGGAACGCCTGAAACCGGCCCTATCCGTGTCATGCCGGACTTGATCCGGCATCCAGAACCTGTGGGTTCCCGTTTTCACGGGAATGACAAAGGATTCCCGTTTTCACGGGAATGACACATCGGACAATTAAAAAATACAAAAGCCCGAAACGAATTCGGGCCTTTTCTTTGGAATTGTGGTGCCGAAGGCCGGACTCGAACCGGCACGAGCTTTCGCCCGCCACCCCCTCAAGATGGTGTGTCTACCAGATTCCACCACTTCGGCATTCACCAAATATACTTCCATATCTCCTGGCAGTCAATACCCTGGATGCAATAAACGGTCGCCCAGGCGCGAGAATCCTCGCAAGAGGGTCATAGCCGACAAAAAACCTTGCCATGGATTGGGAATATATAGAGACTAAACTTTAAGTATATCATTTAACACGCATAAATATCAAGGTAAAAAGAGCTTGACAAGCCGCCTGCGACTCTATAGTCTTCTTTTAGGGGCCGCAGCGTCACTGCACATGCTTACGCGCAGGACCGAGGTTCTTAACGGTCATAAAGGCCTGGATTTCAGGAGAGTAGCTGAACATCAAACTTATTGCGGGCCGGTTTCCGGCGCTGTCATCAGGGGAGTCGTCTTCAGGCTGGGCTATGGAGAAAAGTATTGCACGTTCCTGCGATGTTAAACGAAGTAATTCAACTGATGCGGCCAAAAGACGGTGGAGTTTATCTTGACGGAACATTAGGTTATGGTGGCTACTCTGTAGCATTATTAGAAAAAACATCTCCAACAGGAATTGTATACGCCTTTGATCTTGACGGTTCCGCCATTGAGAGAGCCTCCTGCAGGCTTGCCGGTTATGGTAACAGGTTCAGGCCCATACACGCCGGTTTCCATGAGGCGAGCCTGTTCGTGGACGGGCCGGACATTGGTGGAGTAGACGGTATAGCGCTTGATCTGGGACTTTCATCGACACAGATAGATGATCCTGAGCGAGGTTTCAGTTTCCGGTTCAAAGGGCCACTGGACATGCGTTTTGACACAGATTCGGGATTAGCGTTAATGGACGTTCTGAGAACCATAAAGGCGCGGGAACTGGAACGCGTTCTTAAGGATTACGGTGAGGAGCGTTTTTCGTCCCGTATAGCCAAGGCGATTTTGGAAGCGACAAAGAAGCGTGCATTGAGCACGACCGATGATCTGGCCGAACTGATAACGCGGGTAATCCCCGGGCGTAGAGGCAAGATTCATCCGGCGACAAGAACGTTCCAGGCCCTGAGGATTCTTGTAAACCATGAACTGGAAAATCTGAAGGCCGGTCTGGAAGCGCTGCCGTTACTGTTGAAAACAGGCGGACGTATGTGTGTGGTTTCTTACCATTCCCTTGAAGACCGGCTGGTCAAAGTTTGTTTCAGGGAAATGGCGAGGGATTCGTCGCGTTGGAGGATAGTAACCCCCAAGCCTGTTCGACCGACTCCGGAGGAAGCGCGTTCCAATCCGAGAGCCAGATCGGCGAGACTGCGTTCAATCGAAGCGCTGGCTGAATGCTGAATTATTCCGAAAGAAATAGAAGATGCGACTTGCGCGGGACATACAGGCTTACTTCTGGACGTTGAGATATGGTTTCAGGGATTATTTCCACGTCTCTGACCGTCTCAGAAGCGGTATCGCCTTTTTATGCGCAAGCGCGGTGATGGTAGTGTTACTGATCGGGTTTTTCTATGTTTGGAACCGGATGAAGATAGTGCAGGTCGGCTATGAAATATCTACGCTGGAAAACAGGAACAAGGAACTCAAGAACAGGAAGAGGGAATTACTTCTTGAGATAGCGAGCCTTGAATCTCCCGGGGAGCTTGAAAAAAAGGCTGCGAAACAGGGCTTGCGTTTTCCGGCCATTGGCAGGGTAATTCATGTCCCGTGACAAAAACGGCATAAACTGGGTGGCGTTTCGTATAACTCTTGTTGCGCTTTTTTTCGCAACCGGCGCCGCCTTGTTGATGTTCAGGGCATACAAACTGGCTATAACCGAATCGGACGGACTGACCAAAAAGGCCGAAAAGCAGAGAACCCGTGTCATTACACTTGAATCGAGAAGGGGTCTGATACTGGATCGATCGGGTGAACAGCTTGCCGCAAGCCTGGAAGTGAATTCGATATACGCCCGGCCTCGAAGGATTTCAAACGCCCGGCAAAAAACCGACGTGGCGTTCAGACTCGCTGAAATACTGGAAATGGATGTGAAAGAGGTTTCATCCAAACTCGGTGAAGACCGTCCTTTTGTCTGGATAAAACGAAGGGTTTCGCCTTATGTCGCCGACAAGGTAAAAAAAGCGGATCTTGACGGCATTTTCATAGGATCGGAATATTCCCGGTTTTATCCCTTGAAGAAATTCGCGGCCCATGCGGTTGGTTTCGCTGGCATGGACTCCAAGGGTCTTGAGGGGCTTGAACTCTACTATGATGATTATCTCAAAACAGAACCGATACCGGTTACAGGCCAGAAAGACGCGCTTGGAAGACCGGTAATGTTTAACCTCATGGGAGCGACACCGGTTCGTAACGACATATACCTGACGCTGGAAAGAAGCATCCAGCATATAGTCGAGAAAGAGCTTGACGAGGCTGTGCGTAATGAACAGGCGAAGAGTGGCCTGGCCATCGTTATGGATATCGATACGGGTGAAATACTGGCTTTGGCTATCCGCCCAACATTCAATCTTAACACCTTCCATGAAGCGCTTCCCGCGACAAGGAGAAACAGGGCGGTTGCGGACACATTTGAGCCTGGTTCCACGTTCAAGGTTTTTCTGGCCGCAGCGGTCATTGAATTGGAGAGGATTGCTCAGGGCGAGACGATATTCTGTCATAACGGCCTGATGAGATATAACGGCGCTGACATTCATGATGTTTCGCCGCACAAACTGTTGTCCTTCGAGGACGTTATTGCCCAGTCAAGCAATATCGGGGTGGTAAAACTTTCGGAAAAGCTTACAAAGAATGAATTCTACAGGATTCTGCAGGACTTCGGTTTCGGAAACACAACGGATGTCGATTTTCCGGGTGAAAGGACAGGATCACTACTGCCGCCTGAGAAATGGTCCGCATTGACCAAGGCCAACATGGCTTTTGGACAGGGAATCAGCGTCAGTCCGATACAGTTGATCTGCGCATTTAGTTCCGCGATAAACGGTGGTAATTATTACTGGCCTCATATTACGGCAAAAATTTCCAATCAGGTCGGGGAAACGGTTCTCGATTTCCAGCCACGCGTCCAAAGGCGGGTTATCCGTAAGGAAACTTCGGATAAGTTGGTTGGGATACTGCGCAAGGCGGTAACTGTGGGCACGGCCAAGGCGGCGTTTGTTCCTGGCGCGGACGTGATAGGCAAGACGGGCACCGCCCAGAAGGCCGACCCTGCCGGTGGATATTCACGAGATCGCTATGTGATGTCATTTATCGGCGCCATGATGGGCGCGAAGCCGCGACTGGCCATTATGGTCATGATTGACGAGCCGCGTGTTTACAGGGATCGCACCGGCGGCAAGGTGGCCGCCCCTGTTTTCAAGAAAATGGCGGAAGGCATACTGGCTCTTTTTGGAAGCCAGGCCCCCGTTCAGGATGGATCCATCATCGCTTCGAAAGGCGAATGGTCTAATCCCGCGTCCGCCCCCGAAAAAGCGGTTTCAGTCATTCGGGGGCCAAACCCCGGTGAGTGGATTGTCCCGGACCTGAAAGGACTCGATATGCGGCACGCTCTTGACGCTCTGAATACAATGAAATGTGATGTTTCAATTGAGGGATTCGGGCAGGTCGTTTCCCAGAAACCAAAGCCCGGAACGCTTGTCAGGGAAGGATCGGGCATAACGGTGGTTTTCGGAGGAGGCGCCTTATGAGCGTGATGTTAAACGACGTAGTCCGGCGCCTGCACAAGTTCTCGGTTCATGGTAAAGCTGAAGTACAACTATCTGGAATTACACATGACAGTAGAAAAGTTCAGCCCGGATGGATGTTTGTGGCCATTGCCGGAGAGAAAGCCGACGGTCACAACTTCACAGGAACGGCTGTTGACAGGGGGGCGAGCGCAATAGTGGCGGAAAGAGATCCGCGCCCGGATTTTCCGCTGGACTCGGTCGCCTGGATAAGGGTTGAAAACTCAAGGGATGCTCTCGGGTATCTGGCTTCCGCGATATATGGGGATCCCACGAGGGAAATATCCCTTGTCGGAATAACCGGCACTAATGGAAAAACAACCCTCACATATTTGTTGGAATCGATTGCGAAATGCGCAGCCCGTAAACCTGGAGTTGTGGGCACGATTTCATACAGGTGGGAGGGCGTTGAAATCTCGGCCCCAAATACAACCCCCGAAGCCTCCGATTTACAGAAGATGTTCAGGGAAATGCACAATGCGGGGGTTTCCGAAGTCTTCATGGAAGTATCCTCACACGGATTAAGGATGGGACGCCTGAACGGATGTGATTTTGACATTGGCCTGTTCACCAACCTGACACAGGACCATCTCGATTATCATCTTGACATGGAGGATTACTATCAGGCAAAGAAGCTTCTTTTTTCGCAACTTCTGACTTCATCGGAGAAAAAAAACAGGGTAGCTATAATTAACGCCGATGATCCTTACGGTAAAAGATTGTTGTCGGAAATCTCCGGGCTTGATGTTTTTTCATTTGGTTCATCAGGCGATTGTGATTTTCATCCTCTGGATGTTCGGATAACGGCCAGGGGCATTTCGGGATCTATAGCGACCCCACGTGGCGCTCTTGAAATTGAATCCTGCCTGACCGGCGCTTTCAATCTGTCAAACATCATGGCTGCTGTGGCGGTTTCAACCTCGCTCGGTCTCACACCTGAGATGATCAAACGAGGTATAGCGCTGTTACGTATTGTCCCCGGAAGATTACAGAGGGTCGATTCCCCGACAGGCCATATTTTTGTGGACTATGCGCATACCCCAAACGCTTTGGCCAATGTCCTGGATGCCTTGAGAAAATCCTGTTCCGGTCGCATCATTACACTTGTTGGCTGTGGCGGCGACAGGGACAGGTCAAAACGCCCACTCATGGGAGAACAGGCCGCAATTGCGAGTGATTTTGTGCTTATAACCTCGGATAACCCCAGGAGCGAAAATCCTCTCGACATCATTGATCAGATTGAGCCAGGTGTTAAGGGATGCGGTCTGGAATTCATTGAGCCCGATGATGAGGTCTCCCGGGCGCTGCCATCAGGCAAATACACCGTAATATCGGATCGCAGGAAGGCCATTAAATGGGTTGTACGTCGTTTGTCGGAAAACGACACCCTGCTCGTCGCAGGCAAAGGACATGAGACATATCAGGAAATAAAGGGGATCAGATACCCTTTTGATGACGGCGGTGAACTCCGTAAAGCCCTCGCTGATAGTGATGGGTGATTTTTCAGGCTGACCGAAAAAAATACTTTGGACAGGGTTATATGCGAGCTGACAGTCTACAATACAGCGCCTTGCAAATCTGTTCGGCATGTGATGCGGAAATGGCGTCCGGAAATGGCGCCACGGTTTTCACAGGCATTTCCACAGATTCCAGGGATATAAAAG
>CAITZA010000105.1 GCA_903896745.1 uncultured Desulfomonile sp.
TACTGAATGGCTGGAAGATAAATGCTGAATGTGGTTCCAGAGGTCCGATCGCTCTGACAGGTGACAATTCCATTTAACTGCTCCACTAACCCATGTACAACGGCAAGCCCGAGTCCTGTTCCCTTGCCTTTTTCCTTGGTGGTAAAGAAGGGCTCGAATATTCTGGATTGTGTTTCAGCATCCATCCCCTGTCCGGAATCGGCTACGGACATCTGGACATAAAGTCCTGGTTTTCTACCGGGATAGGAGTCACAGAAGTCCGCATCCAGAATCATGTTCCTGGTTTTTATAACCAGTTTCCCGCCATCAGGCATGGCATCCCGAGCGTTTACGGTGAGATTCATCAATATCTGGTCGATTTGACTCGGCACAGCGACTATTTTCCAGGGATCATTCTCCAGAAAGGTTTTAATGTGGATCACGGCAGGCATGACTGGGCGAAAAAGTGATGCAAACTGTTCAACAACATCGCTGAGATCGATATTTTGGAGTTCGCCGGAGGTCTTCCTGCCTAACGCCATCATTCCCTTAATGAGTTCAGCGCAGCTGTCCACTGTTTTTTTCATTGTGTGCAAGTCAGACCTTACTGTTTGAGACAAATCCCTGTTCAGGACAACCAAATCCAGATAACCCCTTATAATATGTAGCTTGTTGTTGAAATCATGAGCGAATCCGCTAGCCAGAACTCCAATGGCTTCCATCTTCTGAACCTGAAAAAGTTTTTCTCGTGCGAGTCGGCGCTCTGTAATGTCTTTCACAATACATAAAATATGTTGAACTCCATCAAAATCTATGAAGGTCGCAGAAACAAGTCCGGCAAATATTTCCCCATTCCTTTTAAGTAAATTCATTTCAAGATTGTTGACACAACCACTGGGCTGCAGTCCCGCTATCAGGGTGTTTCTGTCTTCCGGCCTAACCCACATGTTAAGTTCTACCGACGTTCTGCCAACAATTTCGGCTTCGGAAGCGCCAAAAAGTTTCATGAATCCCTCATTGACCGACACTATCATTCCGTCATCGAGCCGGGAAACTAAAATTGCGTCTGGATTCAGATGAAAAGCTTTACCAAATCTGTCCTCACTAATTCTAATGGCTTCTTCTGCCATCTTTCGCTCGGTAATATCCTGAAAGGATCCCACGACACACGGCTGTTGTCCGTCCTCGGATCGCATCAATCCTCTAACCTCCGTCCATCTCAGCTTTCCACTTGTAGTGACAACCTGCGCTTCTACCCGAAACGGCTCACCCAGATCTAGAGCCCTGGTTATTGCTTCCAAAATCAAGGGGCGATGTTCAGGTACGAAAAAATCCCCTCCTTGCTGGAAGTTTGGAACATATTCAAGTGGAGCCCCCAAGATGTCATATACCCCTTCAGTCCAGTAAAGGCTATTGGTATGAGGGTTTGCTTTCCATCCTCCTATTCCAGCAATTTTTTCAGATTGTCCCAGGAATTTCTCACTTTCCCGAAGCGCTTCCTCGACCCACTTACGTTCGGAAATGTCGGTGATGAATCCTTCCAGGAATAGTAGCTTCCCTTCATCTGAAAAAACACCCCTGCCACGTTCCCATAACCACCGGATCTCGCCTGTTTTCATTATGATCGGGTATTCTTCCTCGAATACGCCTTGATTGCCAAGGACCTCCTGCCATTTTTCCCAAAGGGAATTTCTATAATCTGGGTGTACAATATCGTTGAATGCAAGGTTCCTGTTAGAAATAAAATCATCGGGCGAATAGCCTGTTATACTGAAACAGCCGTCACTAATGTATTCCATGGTCCAGTCCCTGTCATTAGCGCAACGATAGACAAAACCGGGAAGGTTTTTAATTAGTGTGGACAATACCCGTTCACGTTCCCGCAGGGCGTCGTCAGCTTTCTTGCGTTCTGTGATATCGGTAAACATTGCAAAAGAACCGTCGAAATGACCGGTTTGATCAAGCAATGGCGTAGCAGCCACCAACGTCCATAAAGTTGATCCGTCTTTTCGCTGAAATCTGGTTTCATATGAACCCACTCGCCCCTGATGTCGATCAGACATTCTTGACTCATGGTGATGAAGGTCCTCGGCAAACATGAAATCTTCTACCCGTTTGCCAATCATCTCATCAAAACTGAATCCGAGCATTTCTGACATCTTCCTGTTGACAGCAGTGGTTACATGACACCTGTCCATGGCCCAGAAACCTTCGTTCGCTGTTTCCACAATCAACCGGTATTTTTCTTCACTCTTTTGAACCGCCTGTTCGGCGAGCTTGCGTTGTGTGATGTCCCGATTGCTTACCCGTAGCCCTAGCCACTGGCCATCATCACTGTAGACCGCTCGACTGATATACCCGATCCAACTCGTATCTCCTTTTGATGTAATGATTCGAAACTCAATCTGGTATGGAGGGCTGGAATCAGGTTTGGTCAGCCAATTGCGGACAAGCGGCTGGTCTTCAGGATGCACAATCTTATATAAGAGGTTTGGATCATTAAGGAACTCATCTGGAGCATGTCCGGTGATTCTTTCGCAGGATGGCGACATATAGGCTATTGAGCCATCAGGTCTGATCCAGTATTCCCAGTCATAGGTAAAATTCGCTACAGTCCGGAATTTGA
>CAITZA010000106.1 GCA_903896745.1 uncultured Desulfomonile sp.
ACAGGAGAAGCAGATCAATTTCATCAAGACAGCCTCTCAAAATCTTTCGGAATTGATCAATGATCTTTTGGACCTGTCAAAGATCGAAGCAGGTAAAACTCGGGTTAATCCATCGCCTTTTGAGATTCGAAAATTGTTTGGTACATTGAAATCGATGCTCAAACCACTACTTTCGGGTCAACCGGTTGAACTGGTTTTTGAAGAAAGCGGGGAAATTGAGGTTATAGTATCAGATGAAGGCAAGGTCTCCCAGGTTTTGAGGAATTTGATATCCAATGCCATCAAGTTTACGGAAAAAGGGGAGGTTCGAGTCTCGACGTCTTTCAGGCCAGGGGAACGGGAAGTTGTTTTTGCAGTATCAGATACCGGAATAGGTATAGCGCCGGAGTTTCAGGATATAATATTCAACGAATTTGCGCAGGTTGAAAGCCCTCTCCAGAAATCCCGGAAAGGAACGGGTCTGGGGCTTCCCCTTGCTCGCAAACTTGCTGAGATGATGGGTGGAACGGTTTTCTGTCAGAGTCTGCCAGGGGTTGGGTCAACATTTTTTTTCTCTCTCCCTATCGACTTCAAGGAAGCGCCCTCTGAAACCAGGATAGATTATGCAGGACAGGAATTGGACCCCATGCGTCACACTGTCCTGATTGTGGAGGATGATCTTCCCACAGCGTACGCGTATGAAGGCTATTTGAGGCGGTCTGCCTTTCAGGTAATTCATGCCGGAAGTATCGCCGAAGCAAAGGCATTACTCAAGAGCAATCGCCCCATGGCCATAGTGCTGGACATACTCCTGGAGGGCGAGGATAGTTGGGGTTTCCTATCCGAAATCAAGCATGATACTGCCACCATGAATGTACCGGTGCTGGTATGCTCTGTAGTTGATGAACCAGGCAAGGCCATGGTTCTCGGAGCTCAGGATTTTTGCCCCAAACCGGTATCCAGAGAATGGCTTCTGGAAAAACTCCAAACTTTTGCGCCCGTGAAAAAAATACTGGTCGTTGATGATGATGTTTCGGCTCGCTATATTATGAAGTGGTTGCTTGCGGACACGATTTATACGATTGTTGAGGCGTCAGACGGCAAGGAAGCTTTACGTATGGCGGTCTCGGAACGTCCTGACATAATATTCCTGGACCTTGTAATGCCGGGGATGAACGGTTTCGACACGTTAAGACACCTCAAGGCTGAACGCAAAACTCGCGACATTCCGGTTATAATAATTACATCCAAGGATCTGGACGAAAGTGAGCTCAGTCAACTGGAAGAGGGAGCGAATTCGATTTTGCACAAGGACACGGTTACGCGAATGACCGCCATGGAAAAGATAAGAGACGCTCTGACAAAAATTCGAAGAAGTTAGTTTTGTAATATCTGCGAAAAAACAATTTTGTCGCTCGTTGGATGTAATAAATAAGAAGTATTCCGATTCGATAGAATACCAGGTCTTCGCCATGGAATATTAAAATATAGTGCGCCAGATTATTATGTGGTTTTGAAAGGATGGTTTTTCGAATGGTAATGGATCCCGGGCCAGTGATCTTGAATGTGGACGATGATGAGATCGGTCGCTATGCTACGACAAAGATCCTGAAAAAAGCGGGTTTCAGGGTAATAGAGAGCGCTACCGGCTTCGATGCGATCAGACTGGCCATCGACAGTGAATTGGTTGTGCTGGATGTTAATCTTCCAGACATCAGCGGTTTTGAAGTGTGCCGTAGGATAAAAACCGATCCGACCACATCCCATATTCCGGTATTGCACCTCTCTGCCACTTACCAGGATACAGATTCCACCGAGCAAGGTCTTGACGGAGGAGCAGAAGCTTATTTGACTCATCCTGTTGAACCCCGGGTGCTGATAGCTTACGTTAAAGCCCTCCTCAGAGCTCATTCACTGGAAAACGAGTTAGTGAAATCGAATCGCGCTCTCATGGCCATTACGGCTTGCCATAAAGCGATGTTGCGATCCAGGGACGACCTTGAGCTAACATCCGATGTTTGCAAGACTCTGGTGGAAATTGGTCGGTATGGCATGGTCTGGGTCGGTTATGCCGAGGAAAATGAGACGAAAACGATTCGCCCGGTGGCCTTCAGCGGTCAGGAAGAAGGTTTTTTTGACAAGGCGAGATTGGTTTGGTCCGCAGGGGCAAACAGTTGTGAACCTACCGGAAC
>CAITZA010000107.1 GCA_903896745.1 uncultured Desulfomonile sp.
CCTCTCTGACGACATGACGCGAATTTGCCTTGACCAGGCATGGTTGGCGAACTGCGCTGTTCATTTCCTGCTTATGTTCAATATGCTGGAAGTCGAAAGACGATTTGGCCATCGTGGCTATAGACGCGCCATGCTGGCTGCTGGTCGAATTGGCCAAAGACTCTATCTGGCTGCAGCTTCCTTAAGGCTCGGTTGTTGCGGCATTGGCGCCTTTTATGATGCGGAAGCGTCCAAACTGCTGGGACTCAACGATGAATCCAGGTTGACGTATCTCCTCGGCGTAGGGCCTCTCAAAAAAAGGTCCCAAAACAATCGTCCAGAATGATCGGATTCACACTTGGGCAAACGCTTTTCAACAGATTCAGGACGCGAGTTTGGATAAAAATACCGTTGGGAGGCTTTATTGATGTTTGAAACGATCAGGAAACTTTTCACTCCAGTAGAATCCCTGACACCGGATGAGGCCAGGGATTTCATGAACCAGAATGCTCAGGGCTCCTTTACGCTCCTGGATGTACGCCAGCCCAGGGAATATGAGGAGGGCCATATCGCGGGAGCGACGCTGGCCCCATTGCCTCAGTTGCCTGATTTTTACAACGAACTCGACTCTCAAAAACCGATTATCGTGTATTGCGCAATCGGTGGAAGGAGCAGAGTGGCGGCTCAGATGCTGGCTGGAAAGGATTTTCGGCAGGTCTACAACCTGACTGGTGGGATCAAGGCCTGGAACGGCGCTGTTGCCGAGGGCCCTCAGGAAATGAGCATGGATTTGATCACCGGAGACGAAACAGCATCCGAGATAGTGGCCCTCGCATACTCCATGGAGAAGAACCTCGGCTCATTTTACAAACTGGCGCAAGAAAAAACCGGTGATCCTAAAGTTAACAAATTGCTCGGCACACTGGGCTCAATCGAACAAAAGCACAAGGATTTTCTCATTCAGCTGTTTGAAAAACTGGAGCCCGGCAGGGATTCGAGGCAAACCCTGGATGGCATGTCAAGCAAAACCGTCATGGAAGGTGGGTTTGATACCGAGTCTTTCATGAAACAAAACTGGAAATACCTGCAGAAGGAATCTCATATTCTAGATTTGGCCATGATGCTGGAAACCCAGGCGCTTGATCTGTATATTCGGTTTGGGGCCAGAATGAAAAATCCGGACTCGCAGGCTATACTGAACAGAATTGCTGATGAGGAGAAAGAACATCTCAAGGCTTTAGGAAACTTGAGAAACGAAACGCCCGACGAATAAGCCTCAGAGTCAGTGCAATCAGATTAAATCCTGGATTTTTAGAAGATTCGAAAACAAAAAGCCCATCCTTGACGGAGGGGCTTTCCGAATTCCTATAATCTGCCGTGCAATTCCTACGGCTTAAGTTCCGTAGAGAATCAATATATTTATTTCTTTACTTTTTTGGCCTTGGGGGCATCAGCCTTTGCGGCAACTTTCTTGGCCGGGCATTTTTCTATTGTCGACCATTTTCCTGCCCAAGAGATAACAGGAGCGCATGGGCCGCAACCGATTTTTTCCTTGCCAGCGGCTTTGCCTTTGCAGAGAACTTTGTCAGCACAGGGGGCGGGCTTACCTTCAGGGCCGTCGCAAGATACACAAAAATCATAAGCGAACCCTGAGCCAACCAGCGCTAGTGAACCAACCAATACTACCAACAGAACCAACGACTTCTTCATCCTAAACCCTCCTTAAATAGAAGCATACTCCAATACAAGAGCTGTTATACCATAGATTTATCGCAACGTAGCACGCGTACAAGCCGCTTGTCAAGAAAAATCCTGGTTAACTGATATCCTGCCTTCCTTACACATCACATCATCCATCATTGCATAGACCCAATCATTTTCCAATTCGGGCCATCATGTTTTCTGAATAAGTAATTTTTCATCAAATTGCAAGAAAAATCGTATAGTTTGAGAGATTAATTTTCACTCACAGCTAGAATGTTTCCCTCTGATTCAAGGGCCTTCCATACTTTTTGATTGCGCGTATCTGGTGAAAATTTCATGATTGCTGTTCGACGCAAAAAAGAGGAATTGGGGCTAAGGTTGTTTATTCAGACGGTGACTAGAATGGTTTGAACCAGTGGTTTTCTTCCGAGGGTTCTGTTCACATGCCTCCTGATAGCCAACCTGATGGCGTCTTTTGCGGCATTCCATTCCGCCAGGGTTGCAGGAGCGAGCTCATTCAAACAATCCATGACAGCCGCTCTAGCTCCGTCAAGTAATTCTGATTCAACGTCCTGAAAAGTTACCCCCCTCGAATAAAGTTCCGGTATTTTTAGCAGCTTTGATGTTTTCTCAGAAACTACGATGGTGGCTATAATTATCCCGACTTCTGAAAGATTCCTTCGTTCTCTTAGAACGTCGGGCCCTATGTCTCCCACTCCCTTGCCGTGAACAAAAACGCGACCAATATCAAACATTGCCTCCAGCTCAAGTCCATTCCTGGAAATCTGTACCAGATCACCATTTTGAGCAACCATGACGCGTTCGATAGCCACCCCCTCTTCAATAGCTATACGCGCATGCCTTAGCAGATGCCGGTATTCTCCGTGAATGGGAATAAAATGCTGAGGTTTGGCCAGTCTTATAAGGGCCCTGAGATCTTTTTCGCTAGCGTGTCCGGACACATGCACATCGGCGATTTTTTCGTACATAACATCGGCCCCGAGCCTGCAAAATCCGTTAATTAGCTGATTGATGGCTTTCTCATTGCCCGGAATGAACCTGGACGAAAAAATTATGGTGTCCCCATGTTTTACTTTTAGATACTTGTGACGTGAACTGGCCATTAATGCCAGCGCCGACATTGGTTCTCCCTGAGAGCCAGTGGATAAAACCGCAAGCTCATGATCGCCTATGTCGTCAACTTCCTTGATGTCCACCAGAGTTTTCGGAGGTATGGCCAGATAGCCCAACTCAGAGGCGATTTTTACGTTTGAAACCATTGACCGGCCCACTAAAGCCACTTTTCTTCCAAAAACATGCGCCAGAAGGAGAGCCTGCTGGATTCGGTGAATGTTGGACGAGAAAGTGGCAATTAATATTCGACCCTGGGCAGTCTTGAATATTTCTTCGAACGCCGGTCTTATGATGCTCTCAGAGCGGGTTTCCCTTCGGTTCTCTACATTGGTGCTGTCCGAAAATAGAGCAAGCACACCCCTATGACCAAGAAAACCAATCTTTTCAATATCGCAAAGTCTTCCATCAATTGGAGCGGGGTCCATTTTGAAATCACCAGAATGTATTATGACACCTTCAGGGGTTTCAATGGCGAGACCCATAGCATCGGGGACTGAGTGGCACATTCGCAGGCAGTCGATTTTAAATGGACCCAGCTCAATCCGGTTTTCAGGGGAGACCACGTGTCGGTGGAAATTCTCCAGAAGATCGTATTCCTGAAGTTTGTTTTCGATGAACCCCATGGTCAGGGCAGTGGCAAACACGGGAACTGATATTTTTTTGAGCACAAAAGGTAATGCCCCGATGTGATCTTCATGCGCATGGGTGATCACGATTCCCAGAACATTCCAGTCGAATTCCGTAAGCCAATCGAGATCCGGGATCACGAAATCGACTCCCGGCATGGAATCATCCGGAAACATGAGACCACAATCGATTATGAACGCGTCCTTACCCCAAGCCACAACCATCATGTTGAGGCCTATTTCACCCAACCCCCCAAAAGGTAAGATTCTCAGCTTTGTTTTTTGAAGAGTCTCCATTTAAATTCAAAATCTGGCGCATCATTTTTGCCAATTAAAGGCTGTAAAATGATCCGCCTGTTCATCCACACCAAGCGCCTCAAATAAAAAACCCTGGTCTGTGGATATTACGCTATCTTATTGCAGACCAAGTCTCCGACTTCTGCTGTTCCATGCCCCATCTGACCTGCTTCAAGTCTCTTTATATCTCTGGACAATGTTTCAGACACGGAGGCCTCTATCGCTCTTGCGGCCTCGGTCTGTCCAAGAGTATCCAGCATGATCGATCCGGCAAGAATACAGGCAAGAGGGTTTATTACATTCTTTCCAGTGTATTTTGGAGCAGAACCGCCTATTGGTTCAAACATCGAAACTCCGTCCGGATTGATGTTTCCACCGGCAGCAATACCCATTCCACCCTGAATCATCGCCCCCAAGTCTGTTATTATGTCTCCAAACATGTTGTCGGTAGCTATAACATCAAACCATTCCGGGTTCTTCACAAACCACATGCAAATGGCGTCAACATGCGCATAGTCGGTTTCCACATCAGGATATTCCGATGATAATTCCTTGAAAGTCCTCATCCATAAGTCCCAAGCATAAGTGAGAACATTTGTTTTGCCGCATAGTGTCAGTTTTTTTCTGGAACCCCTGTTTCTGGCCAGGTCAAACGAGTAGCGTAAGAGACGTTCGACACCTTTCCTTGTGTTGATGGATTCCTGTATCGCCACTTCATCCGGGGTATCCTTCTTGAAAAAACCTCCTGAACCAACATAAAAACCCTCTGTGTTCTCCCTAACAACTACAAAATCAATGTCTTCAAGAGACTTGTCCTTGATAGGGGTTTCTACATTTGGATACAGTTTCACTGGTCTCAAATTTACATACTGATCCAGCTCGAAACGCATCCGGAGTAATATGCCCTTTTCGAGTATTCCGGGCGCTACGGATGGATGGCCAATAGCTCCGAGGTATATGGCGTCATGTTTCCTCAAGTCTTCCAACACCGAATCAGGGAGTATCTCACCGGTTTTGAGATAACGCTCTCCGCCGATGTCATAATGGTTGAAATCCAGGTCAAAATTAAACTTCTCTGCCGTAACCTCCAAGACCTTAATGCCTTCCCTGACGACTTCCGGTCCAGTTCCATCACCGCCTATCACAGCTATAGAATATTTTGCAGACATAATTTCTCCGTTTTTATAGAGACTCTGAGAGTTTGTTTAATTTACCGGTCTCTTACAATCAGGTCCCTTTATCTTTCTCAGCTTATCTCAAAAACATTACTACAATGTGGCATTTTTCTCAACAAACCATTGAGGCGGCCTTCAGAAACCAAAGCCCAAAGCTCGCTTCAGCAATTGACTAACCTTGGCTCTAGCCAAAACAGAAGCGACCAGCGACCACATTCCAATCGCGCCCCAGGCCAAGAACTTTTTTCTTCATACACGTTGACATTTTATGTATCCAACGCTAATCTAAGAGTGTGAGGCCGTCTTCTATTTGTATCATGACTCCCCCCCCTTGATACTTTCCCGGAGACGGTCTTCTTTTATCTAGTAACCTTGGTAGAAATTGAACTTACGCGCCTCACATCGATCAAACCCGAACTCTTTAGGAACTTCCGTATACTGCCGTCATCACATATTATATTATCATCATCTGCTTACCAGATATTTATTTCAATTTGCTGGTTGACGCTAGCAGCCAGGCTAACAATCGATTTTTAGGATTACTTGGCATAGCGTGGCGTTAGAACAACGTGCGCGTTGACTTTCCTCAAAACACTTGAGGTCAATATATTTTTTTACCCCCTAGCTAAACGTCTTCGCGTTCCAGGACAAGAGCATATCTTACTGAAACACTGCAAGAATGTTTCCGCCAAAAAGGAAATCCCATTCTTGAAGATAAACCGGTAGTTGCAGGAAACATCCTGTTGTATCAGGCTGTTAGTGACTTGGCTCTTCGGCCGTTTTCTGTTGACAAGCGCCAAACTTTGAATTATTAGGCAAATCGACTTCACCGTTCATCTGACAGCAATATACTGAGGAGAAACAAGATGCCCATATTTCAGTCGCCAGGGCGGCAGGCCCCATCCAAACCGTACAGCCAACTCAGGGAGGATCCGAAATTTGATCAAATCAAACGTTTGATCGAAAATCTTCCTCCTGAGAAAATAGGATCCCTTGAAAAGTACTTACAGCGGTTGAGTAGTGATTCATTAACCGCCAAGACAGCATTGTTTGGCTCGAGATGATATCAATATCCCCATCTCCTGCCAAAAGTTCCTGTATCCCCTCGGTATGACCTTTTATTCCCATTCAATTGTGCTCGGCGGCTTTGACGAAATATCATAAACTATTCGATTTATGCCTCTAACCTCATTTATTATGCGGTTCGATATGACTCCCAAGACATCGTGAGGAATTTTAAACCAGTCCGCTGTCATGCCATCGGTCGACTCAACAGCGCGTAGAGCCGCCACGTGCTCATAGGTGCGTTCATCCCCCATGACGCCCACTGATTTTACCGGCAGAAGAACGACGAAAGCCTGCCATATATCGCGGTAAAGACCAGCATTGCGGATTTCGGCAATTGCAATGGCATCCGCCTCCTGTAGTAACTCGATCCTTTCCCTGGTGACTTCTCCGAGGATTCTGACAGCTAAACCCGGGCCTGGAAATGGATGCCGCCAAATCATTACCTCCGGTAGACCAAGTTCCAAGCCGAGCTCTCTTACCTCATCCTTGAAAAGTTCACGCAACGGCTCTACAAGGTTCAGATGCATCCTCTCCGGCAACCCGCCCACGTTGTGATGGCTCTTGATAGTAGCCGAAGGTCCTCCCTTAAATGAGACGCTTTCAATAACGTCGGGATAAAGCGTTCCCTGCGCCAGAAATTTCACATTTTCAAATCTCGCCGATTCCTCCTCGAAAACCCGAATAAATTCTTCCCCGATGATTTTTCGCTTCACTTCCGGGTCAATTACTCCTGCCAGCCTTTCCAGAAAGCGATCAGCGGCATCCACGCAGTCAACATCGATGCCGAGATGATGGCAAAATATGCCTCTGACCTCCGCGGCTTCGTCCTTTCTTAGAAGCCCATTATTTACAAAGATAGGGTGAAGTTGATCCCCTATCGCACGGTGCAGTAATGCGACCATAACCGAAGAATCCACACCACCTGATAAGGCGGCGACAACGTGAGCATCCCCGACGGCCTGCCTAATCTCCTCGACGGTGGATTCTATGAATGAGCTCATGGACCATGTAGGTTTTAGCCCGGCAATTCTAAACAGGAAGTTATTAATAATTGTACGACCTTCGGGTGTATGAGCGACCTCGGGATGAAACTGAACTCCGTAAATCTTTTTCTCAGGGTTTTCTATGACCGTAAAATCGGTATCGGACGTTGTAGCAGCGGAACGGAAGCCCATTGGCGCTGTGATGACTTTGTCCCCGTGGCTCATCCAAACCTGCGTCCCAATCCCGACACCTGCGAGGAGTTTCGAAGCGGAATCCACCGTACTCAAAATCGCCCGACCGTATTCGCGTTCGGACGCGGATTCGACCACACCACCGAGAGAATAAGACAAGACCTGAAGGCCATAACAAATGCCGAGAATCGGTATCCCATGCCCAAGAATGGACACATCGAGCTGCGGCGCCTCAGCATCGTAAACACTGGCCGGGCCACCGGACAGGACGATTGCCGACGGAACATGTTTATCAAAAGCCTCTGAGGCCTTATGACAGGGGTGAATTTCCGAATAAACGCCGGCCTCACGGATACGCCTTGCGATCAACTGGGTATACTGTGATCCATAGTCCAGGATGAGCACATACTGTTTTTCCGCCAATTTTTACCTCGCATTATTTTAAACAAAATGTTTTGAACAGATTACGCGCAGATCATTTCTATCGCAACAGGGAATTGCACGAGGCTACAATACTTTCAGTAAAAGTCATCGTTCCAGATATGTTCCTGAAGGATAAACGTATATGTTGGCGAAAGAAACGATGATGTCCCGGGGAGAAAAAGGGAATCACGCCGAACCGGGCGCCTAAAGAGCTGCGGAGTTAACATGAAACAAAAAAAAGACCGGGGATGACCCGGTCTTTTTTGAATGTATAGTTTTACCTTATTTAACCTGCTGTTTCTTAACCATTTCGTAAGACAGGCCAGGTGTTACACAAGGATTGCAACCCGGTGAATTAACTTCATACTTCTCAACATTGCTGCAGAGCTTGGAACCAGGCGGAAGCACTGGAGGAGCGCCCCAGGCAACAGGTCCACCAAAAGCGGGAGCAACGGCCTTCGGAGGGATAACCTGCACTTTTTCAGTGATGGTTGTGCCCTTCCAAACACCCCATGGACGGAAACCGGCTGTATATTGCTCACAACCGCCCAGCATTAATGTGCTGTCGCCGCCAGCCAAACCGCTTGTATTCTTGGTATAGGTTGTTTTTACTTTCATCGGGATCATAATCATATCACCGGTGTTAGCGCAAACAGGCATACCAGATACTTGAGCTCCGGCAACGGCCACCGCGGTTATAATCATAGCCACCGCGCCTAAAAGAACGATCATTTTCTTAACCATACCCAAATCCTCCTTTTATTAGGCCCCACCGAACTCGAACTGTGGAACCACATTTGGAATTATAAACACATAGAAACTGTTTGATATTCTAGCTATCAGATCAATCCCAATAAGTCAAGTAAATTTTTCTCTAAAGGGCCTGATAGCGATGCTGACACGATTTTCATCCTAACAAAAAAGTTTCTTTTATCAAAAAGTTTTTTTTATTGGTTGCATTCAGATAATACATTTTTACCAACTTGGGTTCAACATAAAAAAAGAATCCGGAACATTTAATCAAGCCCACATGTTTAGCGTAATCAGCCAAACCCGGGGAGCCGTTCGAGAATGCTCACTACATGGCCATGATATCACTAGGGTTTGTAATAAATCCCGTAATTGCGCTGGCAGCAGCCACCGCTGGTGAGGACAGGACAACCTCACTTTCAGGGTGGCCCATGCGGCCGACGAAGTTTCTGTTAGTGGTTGATATTGCGCGCTCTCCCTTTGCCAATATCCCCATGTGGCCACCGAGACAGGGACCGCAGGTTGGAGTGGAAACCGCGCCGCCCGACTCCATGATGTCCTGAATCAACCCCTCTGAAATTGCCTGCAGCATGATGTTGGGAGTAGCCGGAAAAACAATCAGCCTGACATCTTTTGCTATCCTGTTTCCTTTCAGGATCCTGGCGGCAACTCTCAGGTCCTCGATACGACCGTTTGTGCAAGAGCCTATTACAACCTGATCGACCCGAACGTTTTTGACTTCCGAAACGGGCCTTACGTTCTCGGGCAAAAACGGCATGGCGACAACCGGCTCAAGACAGGAAAGGTTAAATTCCATGACATCGCAAAACTCTGCGTCAGCGTCTGTTTCAAATACTCTCATGGGCCTTTGAACCCTATCCTGACAGTATTCCTGCGTAATGTCATCAAATGGAAAAATTCCGTTTTTTGCGCCGGCTTCGATGGCCATGTTCGCTATTGTAAGACGGTCTGAGATCGTAAGAGACGGGATGGCCCCACCAGCAAACTCCATACTTTTGTATAGCGCTCCATCCACTCCAATCTGACCGATAATAGCCAAGATGATGTCTTTGCCGGATACCCAGGGCTGCAATTCACCATTAAGCACAAATTTGATTGTTTCCGGGACCTTGAACCAACATTTTCCTGTCAGGGCCGCTGCGGCAAAATCGGTGCTTCCCACCCCAGTGGCAAAAGCGGACAAGGCCCCATAAGTGCAGGTATGGCTGTCCGCGCCTATTACCAGATCTCCAGGCCCCACCAGCCCTTTCTCCGGCAACAGCGCATGTTCAATCCCCATTTCACCCACATCAAAGAAGTTCACCAGGCCCATGTCTTGGGCAAATGAACGAGACACTGAAAGCATTGTCGCAGAATCTATGTCTTTTGCAGGATTAAAGTGATCCAGGACCACTACCACTTTCCCCTTGTCAAACACGCGCTTGCCACCTGCTTCGATGAAAGGCCTGATGGCAAGCGGGAGGGTTATGTCATTAGCCAGAGCTATATCAATGTCCGCCTGAATGAGCTCTCCGGGGTTGACGTGGTCCAGTCCGCTATGGTCTGCCAGTATCTTTTGACTTATGGTCATTCCCATCTGTAGTATTCCTTCTTAGTCCAGTATCAATCGAGTAAAAAACTGATCTCGCATGGTTTGCATTCTTAGCAATTAAAATTCACGCTTTCAACCTTTTAGGAGCTTTCTCGTCTTCAGGTAGGCCGTCAAGGCGTCCTTCCAGTCGGGAAGCGCAGATTTTGTCAATGCCTGAAATTTTTCGAGATCAAGTACAGAGTTTAGGGGTCTTGGAGCAGGGCGGTTCAGTTCCGCGGTAGACAGGGTCTCGACCTTGATATGGCATAACCCTTCGATCTCTACTATTGCCGAGGCAAAACCGTGCCAAGTCGTCTCGCCTGAGTTTGCCACATGATAAACTCCTGTAGGGCGTAGTTTTGCCAGTTTCAGGATCGCCTTGACCAAATCCTCCGTAAAAGTCGGTCTGCCATGCTGATCATCCACCACTTTCAGGACATCCCGTTCCTTACATGCGTTAAGTATGGATTCCACAAAGTTTTTTCCGTGTAGACCGTACAACCATTGGGTCCTGATAATCAAACTGTTGTCCGGCGCCTCTGAAAGTAACATTTTCTCGCCTTCAGCCTTTGTCTTGCCATATATTCCCAAGGGATTCACAGGATCATCTTCCCTGTAAGGACTCGTTTTTGTCCCATCAAATACATAGTCAGTGCTGAGATGAACCACAAACGCCTTACTGATGGATGCGGCTCTGGCCACATTCAGCGCCCCTAACGCGTTGGCCCTGTAAGCTTTTTCGTGATCGCTCTCGCAGCCGTCTACGTCGGTCATGGCGGCAGTGTTGATTATCAGTTCGGGCTCTTCAACTTTAACGACATTTGCTATGGAAGAGGGATCAGAGATATCGACCTCTGGCAGGTCAACACCTATCCAGTTAGCCCCAGCCTCTTTCAGAGCCGAGCATAAATCATTCCCCAGCATTCCTTTCGATCCTGTTATCAGTATGGGCCTTTCGCCTTGAATCAAAACTCAACCTCCCGTTAAACTAAAACTTTCACAAAAAGTATTCTCCCCGGTTAATCTCATGGTTGAACCGGGCTTAATCAAGAGACATAAACTGTTCATGGTTGAACTTGGTTCATCATTCTAATAATATTGTACGAGCTCTTGTTTTATCAAATCCGTTAGACTTATGACATCTTTGTGATCCAATTAGCAAAGAAAGAGATGTTTATGCTCATAAGGCCCGCAAGAAAAGGTGACGCGCCTGCCATTTCAGGGATGTTGACCCCATGGTTTGACTTCAACCCTACCCTTGAAAAGAAATTCACCGACCTGATTGTACGCAATTCGCTCGCTGATAACACATTTTGCAATGTTCTGGAAGCCAACAGAAAAGTCGTCTGCGTAAGTTTCTGGCAATCAAATCCTTTCAGGGAAATCGATTTGCTGGCGATTCATTTTTCTCGCGATGAACGTGACCACGATATTATTATAGCTTTTCTGGAACACGAAATAGTCGAATGGTCCAAAAGAAAATGTGACAGGATAATTTTTAACTTCCCCGAATCAGTTGACGACATCCTGTCGAAGCTCTTGAAAAAGCTGGGCTTCATGTTTGAAAGCGTTTTCCATAGGGCTCAATTTCGAAACGCCATAATTTGCATGACCAAAACCTTGTGCCATGAAACGGTGGGGCACTCAGGGGCGCTGGATTTCCTGAAGCAAAAATTCCTGGAGCTAGGATACGAAATCATGCCTGAAGCTACGGGATTCAGTTACAGGACAAGAGAGCCCTTCCTGAAACCGTTCCTTATAGGAACGTGGCATAGAGTCATTGCATCAGGAAATGACATCATAATTTATCCGCCTGCAAAAAAAATCGAAACACATGAGCTCGAAACGATGTTCTATCCTCTCAGGATTGCGAGATTGGATGACACCCCCATCTTGGTTACGCTGGAAAAGAAACGCGCCTGTTCTATCATCAACATTCCCAGGGAAGATTGGTCACAGAGAAGCATTCTTGGTGAAGATAGTGAATTACTGTCCTGCCCATTAAATTTGAGTAACACCACTTATTCCATAGCCTCCGGCCACAAGAGCCTCAGGAAAGGACTTCCGGTCCTATTCTATGTCAACAGGTTGGGAGCTGTCGGAGAAGCACGGATCATCGACTGGAGTATCGAAACGGTCTCAAACCTCTTTAGAAACATCGAAAACTTCCCGGGCATCCAACCTGATGACGTGGATTTACTCGAAACAAAAACATGCTCCAAGATAACGCAAGTACTAAAAATCACGTATAATTACTATAGGTCATTTAATCGGATCATTTCCTATGAGGACATCAGGGCCATCGACCCTTCGTTCAATCCTCAAAGACGACGTTTCATATCCAATGACATATTCGAGTCCATATCTGCGCTGGGAAGCCAGTAGGCATAGCACAAAAACTATTTACAACAACGGGACGCCATGACTCAGAATTCCATGAAAGCAATGATCTACGAATACAAAGGCATAAAGCCCTCTCTTGGGGAAGGTGTGTTTCTCGCTCCAGGAGTCGTGCTGCTTGGTGACATCACTATTGGAGACCACGCTAATCTCTGGTTTTATACAGTTGCCCGGGCCGATGTAAATTTTATCAGGATAGGAGCCCAAACCAATATTCAGGATCATTGCACTCTTCATGTAACAACCGACAAATATCCCCTGATTATTGGGGCAAATGTGGTTGTTGGGCATCGAGCCGTACTCCACGGATGCGTGGTTGAAGATAATGCCCTTATTGGAATAGGCGCGTTGGTTCTGGACGGCGCAAGGGTGGAAACTGGCGCGATAGTGGGGGCCGGCGCGGTTGTAAGTCCTGGAAGCGTTATTCGGGCGAATACCGTGGTTGTTGGAGCGCCAGCGCGCCCGATCAGATCGCCGTCAAAATCCGAGACCGATTTTCACATGATAAATGTAAATAAATATGTTGGTTATGGTCTAAACTTCAACCAACTTACTCGCCTTCTTTGATCCTCTAGCGCTATACAGCCAGCGCCGGCGCGACGCATCCTTCGTTTATATATAATTTAATCAATGTGTTAAATATGCCTAAGTCCACCGCTGGAGATTAATATCTCATGTTTTACTTTATATATTGACATTATCTAACCGGTATGCTTTATTATTTTTAGTTGCTTAGCAACTGAGCCTACTCAAAACGGGAGGATCGAGCATGCCTCATTCGCACAATATTGACTATTATATCGGCAGCATGAAGGAAGAATCTCTTGCTGAAGCATTAGCTGACTTTGAAGATCCTCTAGAGGGTCGTCCCGTAGACTTATTATCCTCCCTCGAAATCGATGATGATTTCTCAGAGGACGGACTCACTATCGATTTCGATGATTTCTGATACCGCTACACAAAAAATAAAAATGGCCGGAGAACCTGCTAGTTAGTCCGGCCATTTTTATTTCTGTGAGAAACTGTGGTCTGTTTATCAGATTGCTTTCGAATTATTCCTTCCAGGCAGGATTTTTTCGAGGGCCTTAGCGAAGATCGGCTGCAACCTGTAACAATGTCCTTATCAGGAAGTTTTGAAGAAACACTATTACAAGCAGGACGATCAAAGGCGAAAAATCGATACCCACTTGTGGCAGGGGAAGAGTCCTGCGCACAAAACCTAGAACGGGTTCTGTGACGCTGTACAAAAATCTGACTACCGGATTGTAAGGATCCGGGTTAACCCATGAAATTAGCGCTGATATGATTATCAGCCACATATAGATGGTAAGTACGACATCTAGCACATGCGCGATTGCGCTAATAAAATTGCCCAGCACGAACATGTGTTTTCTAAATCTCCTTAAAACCTTTTAAATAAGGCTTCAAATTCCCCAAGTTTCTTGCGGGAATTTCTTCGGCCATCTGTGAATTGCTTCAGATACTATTTTCACCTGTCTAGAGCTTCACAGCCTGAAATTGATTAATGCGATGTCTCGCACAAAGTCAAGGCCCAAAGAAATGATTTAGAGATGAGTCCACTCACTGGGGAAATGACGCTACCACGTATAACTGCAGCTTCCCACCAGAACATGGCGTCAGTCACGGTCACAAAATTATTTTGGGGAAGCTCCTTGCAGGACTTTCAATTTATTTAATAGATTCTTTCAAAGCTTTTGCCGCTGAAAATTTTGGAGCTTTGGTAGCTTCTATTTTAATTTTTTCTTTTGTTCTGGGATTGATACCGGAGCGCGCTTTTCTTGTAACTATGGAGAATTTTCCGAAGCCGGGGATAGAGACTTCATCTCCACTGACCAGCACATCTGTGATCGCGCCGAAAACCATTTCGATGGCTTCTGAAGCGTGTTTCTTGGTTGTTTCCCCTTTTTCGGCCAGCTTGTCCACAAATTCAGCTTTGGTCATGACCAATCCTCCCTATAAATCTCGAACATTTAAGATAACAAATTCGACGATATGTGTATACGTCCTCAAAATGACAAGTGTCAAGCAAATTATTGTTTTCAGCCTCACAAAATAACAGTTTTAATACACCGCGCGTTTCATTTCGACGTCTACATCACTAAAAACTGATCAAACAATCGGTTACAGATAATCTTGTCTTAAATTTTACAATAACGGTTGACTGCTCAAAGTCTTGCATGTAAAGCTTGTCGGATAGAGATTTTAGATCAAATTCATTCTTGTCCTAAAAAGGCAAAGGAGGCAAAATGGCTAAGACTTTGGTTATTGATCAAGAAGCTTGCAGTGGTTGCGGAACTTGCGCAGCGATAGCGGAAGATTGCTTCGCCATCAGCGAAGACAGTGATAAGGCTTATGTTGTGGATCAGAGCGCGTGCTCGGAGGAAGAGATTCAGGAAGCCATTGACACTTGTCCGGAAGAAGCCATTACTTGGCAGGATTAACCCTTATTTCGCTGACTGAGCGCTGTTAAGATGCTTCTTGGCTGCTTTCGCAGGGGGATAATTACGTTCTATCCAACTGTCAAACAATTATGACTCACACAGGGACTGAACTTGTACCCCGTCTCGTTGAGCTTTACCGGCTGATGGACCTTGCCTACGGTGAAGCGTCAGAGCGTGCCGGTTTTTCATGCGAGGGATGCAATGGGGTCAAATGCTGCACAGTTGACCTTATTGTGCATACTTTTGCAGAGATGCTTTATTTGAGACGGGGTTTCAGCGCCCTGGAAAAGACTCTACGTCTCGAAATTAAACAAAGATGTAGAGACATATTGAGAGCCAAATCAAGCGACCCCCTCGGGAGTTCTTACAGGGAGGCTGTGTGCGCCCTGAATTTCGATGGCAGGTGCGTGCTGTATGATCACAGGCCGATGATCTGTCGTCTGGCAGGAATACCTCATGTAATCAATCGACCGAACTCCACCCAGAGTAGAGCAGGCGGGTGTCATCGTTTTGAAACCGACATCAGCCCGGTGTTTCCACACATCACTATCGACAGAACCTCATTCTACAAGGAAATGGCCCAACTGGAAATTTCCATGATTCAGGAGCTGGGGCGCAGAACACACAGCCTTACTGTCGCCGAGATTTTGGGTGGGTGTGTCTAAAGCGTTTTAAAAGAATCCAGAGCGTCCTGTTCTGTCATTTTTTCAACAAGCAACACTTTGTCTCTGGAAGTGTGGCCCCTGCAAATTGATATTTTGCTTGGAGCGGTACCTAATTTTCTGGAAATGACCCTGATCAGCTCCCTGTTAGCGCGACCATCAACCGGTGGGACTTTCAATTTGACGGTAAGCGTTTCGCCTTCCCGAAAACAGACTGATTCAACGCAGGAATTGGGGATGACTCGCACCCGGATCTCCAGTCCTTTTTTTGTTTGCCTGAAAATGTCGTGATTGGGAACCATGTTTGAACGGACTTGACCTTACATATCCTCAATAATGGCAATCTATTTCAGTTCAGACCGTTTTTTGTCTCAGAATGTACAAACAGAAAAGAAACGCTCCCAGACAAAGGGAAGAATCGGCGACATTAAATGCCGGCCAATGGATAGCGCCTACATGAACATCTATAAAATCAATTACTTCGCCGTGTAAAAACCTGTCAACCAGATTTCCCGCAGCGCCACCAAAAAAAAGGGCATAACCGGTCAGTGGCAGAAAACTTTCATCATCAAGCCAGAATGTCATCCCAAGGATAGCAATCAACGCCAGAATTGAGACCGTAGTCAGTATCCACCTGCTAAGGGAACCCTTCGAACCGGAGAAAAACCCAAAAGCAGCCCCGGAATTTCTTACATGAACCACGTCCAGGAAATGGTTTACAACCGGGCGCCCATGATTCAGCGGGAGGTTCTTGATTACAAGGCTTTTGGTCAACTGATCAGAGGCTATGATTGCTATCGATATACTGAAAAAAATCAGGAAGCGTCTAACAATATTCATGATTCAATTTCATCGCCATAAAATGCCATTTCGTTGTAACCCCTAATTTATTCGAGTCGAAAGTACACACTGCGCCATGGCGTCTTCTGAGCGCTACTTCAATACAGCGGCTAAATTAGGAGTCACATCCCGGTTAATTGCATTTATCTATAAATGTCAGATTCAATGTCAAACCTGACCGATTGTCTGCTCCAGAACAGATGCGCATCTTGGGCAGACTTCCGGATAGCGCTGGTTCAAACCGATATCTTTTGACCATATCCAGCATCTCGGGCATTTCTGGCCTTCAGCCCTGCTTACAAGAATTTCTTGCGGCGCATCGTTTGAAACTTCGGCCAATGCGAGTTGAGATACTATGAAAAAGCCTTCAGGGTCTTCAAGTTTTCTAATCGAACCTATGAGGTCGGCATTTGCCCTGACCTCAACCCGGGAATCCAGAGAGGAGCCAATGATCTTTGAAGCCCTGGCTTCCTCAAGGGATTTGGACACGTCTTGCCTCAGAGAAATCATGTTCTCCCACAAGGCGACATCCAGGTTTGAGAGCGCCGCTGAATCAACAGGCTGGGGAAATCCGGTCAAATGGATGCTGAGTGTCCCGGATTTTCCGGAATTGAATTCCTGCCACACCTCTTCAGCAGTAAAAACCAGGATAGGCGCCATCAGTTTTACTATTGAGGACAGAATGATATGAAGAGTTGTTTGCGCTGATCTTCTTTTCAGACCATCCCGTTTTTCACAGTACAGCCTGTCTTTCAGGATGTCCAGATAGAGCGATGACAAATCGACTGAACAGTAATTGTAGAGGGTATGAAAAACCACATGAAAGTCAAAATCCCTGTATGCCTTGTTCACCCTGTTTATTATCCAATTAAGTTTGGTGAGGGCGTATTGATCGAGCGAAGTCAGTTCATTCACATCGATCATGTCTTTGTCCGGATTGAAATCTGACAAGTTCCCCAGTAAAAATCTACAGGTATTCCTGATCCTTCTATACGCTTCGGAGAGTCTTTCCAGAATTTCGTTTGAGATTCTTATGTCATCCCTGTAGTCTTCCGCCGAAACCCAGAGCCTCAGGATGTCAGCGCCGTACTTGTCGATAATCTGTTTAGGCTGAATTACATTACCCAAAGATTTCGACATCTTCTTTCCGTGACCGTCTACAACAAATCCATGAGTCAACACACTCTTATACGGGGCTTGTTTTCTTGTGCCCACGGAAGTCAACAGAGCGCTGTGAAACCAGCCGCGATGTTGGTCACTACCCTCCAGGTACAAGTCACAAGGATACTTTAATGATCGACGTTCTTCACAGACAGCGGCCCAACTAACCCCCGAATCGAACCACACATCAAGTATATCAGTCTCTTTTACAAAAGATGAGCTCTTGCAGTTGGGACATGTCAGACCATCAGGCACAAGTTGTTCAACAGGTGTTTCAAACCAGATGTCTGCTCCATGTTCTTCAAATAATTTAGCTACCTTTTCAAAAAGTTCGGTTGGAGCGACTACCGAATCACAATCCTTGCATCGGACAGCCGTAATCGGAACCCCCCAGCTTCTCTGCCTTGATATGCACCAGTCGGGTCTATGTTGAATCATTCCGTAAATGCGATCACGACCCCACTTAGGTATCCAATTGACAGTATCTATCGCTGTCAGAGCGTTTGACCTGAGGTTTGTCCTTTCCATGGAAATGAACCATTGGTAGGTGGCTCTAAATATTACGGGCTTTTTGCAGCGCCAACAATGGGGATAGCTATGACTGATTTTTTCCGAACCCAGCAGAGCGCCGTTTTGGTCGAGCATTTCTATAACATCCCTGTTGGCGTCAAATACGAACTTACCGGTAAAATATTCGGCTTCCCCGGTAAATATACCGTTATCGTCAACTGGAGCGAACACATCAAGATTGTATTTGAGACCAACTTCATAATCTTCCTGCCCGTGTCCAGGCGCCACATGAACGCAGCCTACTCCAGTATCCAGAGTGACAAAAGGAGCCAGAATCATCAAGGAATCCCTGCCATAAAGCGGATGACTGCATTTCAGACCCTCAAGGACCGAGCCGCTAAAAGAGCACAGTATCTTATAATCCTGAATGCCAAAAGCTTCCATGTTTACAGGAACCAGTCTCTCTGCAAGTATCAGGACTCCCCTGTCAGTCTGCACAGCCGAGTAGGATTCATCAGGGTGAACAGCTATGGCAAGGTTTGCCGGTATTGTCCATGGAGTGGTAGTCCAGATCACCACATATATGTCTTGTTTGTTTGCCAGCTCCGGAATTTTTGTGGAAAAATCACTCTTTGTTTTAAACTTTACAAAAATTGAAGGCGCAGAAGAATCGGCGTACTCCACTTCGGCTTCTGCTAGCGCAGTAACACAGGAGGAGCACCAATATACGGGTTTCTTCCCTCTAAAGACTGATCCTTCCTGGAAAAAATTTCCCAGCTCGCGCACGATCGTGGCCTGATACTTATAATTCATTGTGAGATAAGGGTCATCCCAGACTCCGAAAACGCCTAGACGCTTAAATTCCTCTTTTTGGATTTCAATGAATTTCTCAGCGTATTCACGACATTTCCGGCGAACCTGGACTTCTGTCATGGAATACTTCTTTTTGCCTAGTTCCTTGTCTACCTGATGTTCGATCGGTAAACCGTGGCAATCCCAGCCAGGAACGTAATCAGAGTCAAAACCGGACATGAATCTGGATTTGACTATCATGTCCTTAAGAATTTTGTTCAAAGCCGTCCCGAGGTGTATATGGCCATTGGCATAAGGTGGTCCATCGTGCAAAATATACTTGGGCCTGCCTTGTGAGACTTTCAGAATTTCAGTATAGATTTGCCCGGATTTCCACTTATCAAGAAAATCCGGTTCGCGTTTGGGCAAGTTTGCTCTCATTGCAAAAGTTGTTTGCGGCAGGTTAAGTGTGTCTTTGTAATCCATAATTCTCCTCCGGCTAGACCTGAAAAACGGGCGCAACAGTATGCCAATCCGTAAACATGTGAGTGTAACACCACATAGCTCAAAGTCAACCCCAATAACGCTGGAACATGAAACCGGTTCATGATAAAAAACCATTATGAAAATAACGCTATCAAGATTTTTATTGATTGTTGTTTTTAGTCTAGCAAACGCTTTTTGCGTGTTCAGACTCGCCAATGAGGATAGCGCTTCATCACTAAAAACCATGGTGGGATATTCTGATCTTGGTCATTTTGGATTCAAGGAAGCATGGTACGGAATCTATTTTCAGGAAGACAAGGTTGGGTACAGCCATTTCCTGATCGAGCCATCGGGGAAGGACTTCATAATTCATAGCGATTCGCTGATGAGGCTGACCGCAATGAAAAAAACCACAGAGATCAAAATGAGCGAGAAGGTTCTTGTGCGTCCGGACCTCGCGCTGATATCTTTTGAATCTTCCGTCACCATGAATGAAAAAGTTCTTCAGATAACCGGCAAGAATGATGATGGAAAACTGAGTGTCTTTATGACGGCGTCCGGAGAAAGGATTGATCGTACCTATCAGATAGAGGGCAATTTGTACCACTCCAGCGCTATTTCTCTCATGCCGGCCTTAAAAGGTTTGAATCAGGATGCGACCTATTCGTTCACAGTATTCAATCCCGAAAAACAGTCGATGGAAACTGTTGATCAACTAATATCAAGGGTGGCGGGGAGTCCTGGGCCAAATGACGCAGTGTGGAAAGTTCAGAACAAATTCGGATCAACGATAGTGAATTCATGGTTGGACCGGAAAGGGCTGACCGTTTTGGAAAAAGCCCTTGAAGGTTCATTGATAACGGTTGTTGAGGATGAATCCCTGGCCAGGGAATTTTTAAACAGAAAGGCTCAGCAAAAAGATCTTATACTGGATCTGAGTCTGGTAAAATCTCCCATGATCATAAAAATGCCGGAGAGTATACACCAACTTAAAGCGGTAATTCATGGCGTAGATCCGTCATTATTTCCTGAAGATCACCGTCAAAAGATCAGGAACCTCGAAAGTCAGACCTCTCCCAATAGCGCAGAGGTAGTTGTCTCGGTTGAAAAAATTTCCAGTTACCGCCAGAACAAAACAAATTCTATTCTCATGAAGCCTGACCAGAAACGCGCAGAGAGATTTGAAAAAGAACTTGCATCAACATTCAACATTCAATCAGACCATGAAAAAATCATTCATAGAGCCAACTCCATTGTTTTTCAGAAAGACCCCGACATCGACAAGGTGTTGAAGCTTGTAAACTGGACATCCGATAATGTCCGTAAATCCATGAGAGACTCTTTCAGCGCTCTTGAAGTTCTTCAGACCATGGAGGGGGAGTGTCAATCTCATGCGAGTTTGTATACGGCGATGGCCCGATCGCTAAAGATCCCGACCCGAATAGTTACAGGGCTCGTCTATTCTGATGGGCTTGGTTTTTTGTACCATGCCTGGGCAGAGTCCTATGTTGACGGCTGGTTGTCCGTTGATCCTACCCTGAAACAGGCGCCTGCCGACGCAACTCACATAAAAATAGGAAATACGATCAATGGTGAAGAGTCCTATTCATTGCTAAAAATGGTTGGAAAGCTTAAAATTGAATCTATCGATTATCATTAACTTACCGTCAGCTTGATTAATTTCTTCAGAATCAATATAATTCCAATGATTGTGGAAGATGTCTTAAACAAAGGAGCATCGCCTCATGGCAAAATGCAAAATCACCTATTGTGGTAGCTGAAACTACAGACCCCGCGCCGCTAGTCTAGCGCAGGAACTGGAGCAGGAACTTGGTTTGGAGGCAGAGCTGGTTCAATCCAGCGGCGGAATTTTTGACATTGAATATACCGGAAAACTCATATTCTCCAAAAAAGAGGTTGGACGATTTCCTGATGTGGGCGAAGTGGTAAAAATCATCAAGAGCTCGTAGGACAGGTGTCTACGTATCTCAGCGCCCGCTTTACTGAATCTGACTTTTTTAGAATTGACGGATATATCATGATAGTTGAGTGTCCTCACTGTAACGGATTGTTGCAGACTGATGAAACCGTTTTTTTTCAAGGCCAAACATTACATGCGCGTTGCCCCAAATGCTCAGGGGAAGGCTTTTACATTGGTACGATCAGGGAAACCGTTGCCAAAGCTGGACCTTCAAGCGATGGGATCGATCGAGAGACTGGCTTTCGAAAAACAGGCGTGTCTCAAGCATCTGATTTTACGATTCCTGATGACGCTTTCAAGAATTTCAGGTTTCCTGCCGAAACTGAGGCGTTAAGAGCCAGACGGGCGGGCGTGAAACCAAATTTCAGAGCGCTGGTAATCGCCGGTCTTTCCATTTTTGTGATAGCGCTGTTTGCTGCGCTGGTAAACATAATCCTGCCGGGTCCGAGACCTTACGCTATCGAACATACGGGTCTTCCGGTAGACGTCAACTTCAATGAGACATCAGGGGTATCACAGCGATAATACGGGTTTCGATCAATGGGAACCCGTCAACTCGCTATCTGAAGGATTCCGATTTGTTAATCAATCGAGAGGTTCAGGAAAAAAGAGAGCGCGAAAACCTGGCCAGTTACGCTACTCTTTCGGAAAGAAGTCTCGGCAGGGCTCGATTCGAGAACGAATGTCAATTCAGGACGGCATTCCAGAGGGATAGAGACAGGATAATCCATTCCAAGGCTTTTCGAAGGCTAGAATATAAAACCCAGGTTTTCGCCTATTATGAGGGAGATCATTATAGAACCAGACTGACACATACCCTTGAGGCTGCTCAAATTGCGCGCAGCATTGCTCAATATATCGGGGCTAATGAAGATTTAACCCATGCCATAGCCTTGGCTCACGATCTTGGACATACACCCTTTGGGCACGCCGGCGAACAATCCCTCCACGCGTTGATGAGAGATTTTGGCGGTTTTGAGCATAACAGACAATCGTTGAGGGTTGTTGATCTACTCGAAACGCGTTACCCCGATTTTCCCGGCTTGAACCTCACGTTTGAAACAAGGTCAGGAATCATCAGACACACCACTATTTATGACCATGCGCCCGAGGAAGACATCAAAGATTTCTCCAGAACCCCTCAACCCTCCATCGAAACTCAAATCGTGAATCGATCTGACGAAATCGCATATAGTTGCCATGACATCGAGGATGGTTTGCGTTCCGGTTTTTTTGAAGAAGTCGATCTCGAAAAACTGGATGTATGGAAGTTTGTCACTTCAGCAGTCAGAGTTTTCTGCTCCTTAACTGACAGGGATACTTTCAGGTATCAATGCATCAGGGTTCTGATAGACAAGTTGATCAGGGATCTTGTTGATCATACGAACCAGAATATTCAGACAGCATCAATAGAATCTCCAGACACTGCAATGAACCTGGAGTTCGCAGTAGTAAATTTCTCACGCACTATGCTCGAATGGAAAAAGCAACTGGACGACTTTCTTTATGAAAAATTCTACACGCATCACAAGCTGATGAGAATGCAGTATAAGGCCAATAGACTCCTAAAGGATCTTTTTACAGAATATGTTGAACGACCGTTCCAGCTTCCTCCTGGCGTTCAAAGGAGAATTCGTGAGGGATCCGAATCAAGGGAGAGAATTGTATGTGATTATATAGCTGGAATGACCGATAGATTTGCATTATATGAACACAGAAAGTTGTTTTTGCCCTACGAATATTGAAACGCCTTTATCATTTCTTTCTTCGCAAGCCATCATTTCTTCTTTCAAGAATTAGCTTCCGGGTTGCTTTTTCAAGATCTTCAGGTGTGTTCACATTGATGGTAAAACTGAGGAAAGGGTCTATTTTCCTTAGTTCAGAGCCTTTGATTTCACAAACGTCAACCTGGTCAAAAAAGCCAAATATTTGCAGTTTATCGGATGATATGAGCTTTTCGATGAATGGTATGCATTTCCTGGAATATATGGCGTGAAGAGGTTCGAATTTCCCACTTATTTTAGGAATGACAATGTCATGCTCATCAACATTCGTAAGCATGAGATTAATTATTTGCTGGTTCAGAAAAGGCATGTCACAGGCCACAAAGAAACAATGCGGTTTGTTTGCCGACATCAAACCCGTGAACAATCCTCCTAAAGAAGCTTTTCCCGGTATAATGTCCATAAATATAGGCTTACCGAGAAATTTATAACAGTCTGGGGAGTTGGTTATTATCATTGTTTCTGAAAATATTTCATCAAGTATTTCAATTTGTCGCTCAATAATGGATTTCCCCATAATTTTCAGTAAGGCCTTATTGGTTCCCCCCATCCTCGATGACTTTCCGCCCGCCAGAATGACAGCGCAGACGTTTGACGCATAACTCACGGATTCATTTTCGATTATTTTTTGCTTATGCAATTTAGTTATTAATTTCCGATCACATATATTAACGTCAGAAATTACCTTGGCACAATTGCATCAATTCTATTGCCTCGGTAACCATGGCGCCATAAAATGGTAGAAAATATTAAAGAGGATGTAAAGTGGACGATCAAAAAATTTTATCGAGCGATGATGGTTTTGGGGCTGTAACGATGTGTCCTGGTGGGGTCGTTCACGTAAACCTTCCACATGTGACCATAAAATTTTTACCTGAGGACTTTGAAAGATTTTCTGACCTTATAGCAAAGGCCCGGTTAAAACATGAACGTCCCAAGAAGATCGAGCAGCGCCCCAAATTACAATTGGTCTGTTCAGAGCCTGATGATGAAAAGAACGAATGATTAGCCTCCGGCTTTTCGGCAAAAGAGCCAGAGGCTACATAAATCACTCGAAAGAGAAAATCTTTTCTTCTCCACCCGGAGGAGTTATGTAAAGCTGAAGTGCGCTAGGGCCTGTCGTCTGAATATAGTCCAGAAACATTTCATGACTTCCCACGGTCAATTCGACAGAACCTGTTTGATCCACAACTTTCTGCCCCATGCCCTCTGCATTTACCACAATTTTCTTTCCAATAATCAGTCTGGCCGCATCATCACAAACCACTCTGAATTTGTATGTGCCTGTCTCCTGCGCTGTGAGGGAAAACTTGACATAAAACCTTAATCCCAGCCATTCATCCCGCTTGGGAACCCCAGGAAATTCTCGTGATCCTCTATTAACCGGATAGTCAATGGCTTTGCTAAAGAACATGCCGGCAGGCGAAAGTTTGTTAAAATTAGGGAGCTTCTTTGTGTTAGGCGCCAGGAAATATACGAACGCCGGAATCAAATTCATTTGTCCGGTTTCTGCGGCAAAAGCTTCAAGCGGTTTTGATGGGTTAAATAATTGTTCCGTCTTGACTGGCGTCGTCACAAATAACTCAAGCTTTGGTTCTCCCTGGGCATTGAAATAGTCAACCACTATGGGATAACTGCCTTGTTGCAAAAACGCCCAACCCAGAGACCCTTCGGTTTCCGGCTTGGTACCTTTGGGAACTTCTATAATGGGACTCTTGCCGATAGTGAGTTTGGCAAAATTGTTCGAGGCCATCCTAAACGCAAAAATGCCCGCTCCGGTAACGTTAAAAAAGCCCTGATAGCGAATGGCTACCATGTCCCTGCGCCCTGGAATTCCTGGAATTGACTGGGCGCCCTGAAGATTCAGGTCCGGCGCTATTAGCCTTCCAATAGGAGTCAGTTTGGCAAAGTCCGGACCCTCGGGATAATTCCCCTGAGGCACAAAATAGACCTGTCCCCATAACACATCATAGGGTTTTGCGGGCTCTTTCCACCCAGCTAGTCCGGAACTGACAGAAAATACCTGCTCATCACCTTCAGGGCCCTGAACAAACAGCTTAAGCATAGGCGCCCCTTTGGAATTAAAGCTATCAAGGATTATTGAGTGCATTCCCTCGGCAAGATGAACAAACCCTGTCTTTACAGAAGGGTCATGAACACCGTCATTCTCTATTAGGGTTTTATCGTCAATATGTAATCTAGCCCCATCTTTTGACTGCAATCTTAATCTGAAAATGCCTTCGCCAGACACCATGAAGTTACCCATCAATCTGAACCCTATACCGTCGGTGTTTTCTGGCGCCCCAGGAAGTTCAGACCTAAATCTTGCCGGATCAATATCAATTTTATCCACAGACAGTATTTTCGTTGGTCTAAAAGCGCTGTAATCTGGTAACGCTGAGATATTGTCTGGTAGTTTGTAGACATTAACCGTAAGAGATGCCTGCCTTGGAGATGACGCTTCCAGAGTGGCAATCTGTCCGGTTTTGGTGGACGCCTGCTTGTCGGACTTCCTGGGTTGGTCTACAGGACCTGAATCGGTAGAATACCGCGTTGTTTCTTTTTGTAATGTTTCCTGCTTGGGCCCTGCCTTTTGGCGAGGCGCGCCCGTCGGGGTGTCAGTGTCCTGGCCCATGAGTCTTCTTAATCCGGGCTGAGCCCCAAAAGGTGATGAATATTGACGTTCATCGTCTGTCCGACCACCCACAGGTTGCTCATCAACTTTTTCCGGCTCTTGTGCGTCCCTCTCTGGAACTCCAGGGGGTGGAGAGGGGCTTGATTCGACATGAAAAGATTCTATTTGCTCAGGAGGGAAACTCAGAGGAACCTTTTGAGTTGGACCGCTCTTTTTCTTTATCACAAGAAAATCCTCGGCACTGGACACCGCTGGCGCGTAAAGAAAAATGATTCCCACCAAAAATGCAATTACTGCTTGTAATAACTTCTTCATTGGCTCACCTCATCTACTGAGAAGCGGGAGCATAGGGTCTCAAAAAAGGCCCGCATTTGTTTTTTCAAAAAATCTTTCCAACGATAAAACTTTTCCAGACACAGCCGAAGATTGCGGATGAAACTTTGTTGAACCGACTGTGATTAAATGAGTCATCATCTGACGCCTGCATACCTGTTTGCATTTATTTCGGCGTTCAAGTTGTTTCTTGTGCAACTGAGCGGGTCGGTAGACAGTTTATTATAAACAGTCAGGACCTTTTTTACAAATCTCGCCGCCGCCTGTGAATTTTCCAGTTTCCGGGTTGGCCCCGGTCCAATATTGTACGCCGCGAGGGCCAAATAAGTTGAGTTGTCATATTTGGCATACCTCTCGAAACAATGCCTGAGGTAGGCTGCGCCTGCCATAACATTTTGATATGGATCCCAAGGATTTGTAACTCCCAGGACTTCCAGAACTATTGGCCTTAGTTGCATCAAACCTTTTGCGCTTCTGTTTGACTGAATTTTTGGCCTGAAATTGGATTCGACAAACGCTACCGATGCAATAAAAAAAGGATCGATTTCAAATTCACGACCAGCATGAAACAGGACCCGAGCGTGGTGCGCCTCACCACCAAGAGATATTATCGAGTCTCTCAATCTTGAAAAAAGAACATTCGGATCATGGCCCCTATGTTGTTTTTCATACCGGAATGACACCAATATGTCCTGCCCTATTGTGTGTGCAGGTTTATGCCCACTGGCTGTTGCCCCACAAACGTGTGCCAACAAAACCAGAAACGTCGCTAGTATAGCTTGAGCTAATTTCATTTGTTATATGCTAGTTGAAAGTCGAGCATGATTGTCGCTTGAATCATCTACTTCAAGATCATCAGCCGCAACAGTTATGACTTCCTCATCACCGCTATCTGAATTGTTCACGTGATGAGCCCAGGACGATGGATATCTTTCTGTAAATCTTATCTGAAATGGCATGAACTTCAGGGTTGACACTTCTTTCATGAGATTGTCCGAAGTCTCTAAACCTATAAGCTCTCGCACGCCCTCAGGAGTGATTGATTCTGAGATGGCTTCCGCAGAAAAATACCTCACGTTAAAAGCGCCTTCCCTGAGGGGATCAAAAACGGCTTCCACTTTCTTGGACTTCATGGACTTTTCATTACCATGATCTGAATCAAAATCCCCTTTAGCTTCTATGTAAACAATTTTTGACCTAAACCTGTAGACTGCGAGTAAAGAGCCTGCCTGGTCGAGAAATCCTTTTCCGAAAAGTATGATCGATATATTTAAGGCCAGATCAACTATGAGACTTAAACTGTAAAGTCTGAAGAAGTCGTCATAAGGTACTGAAAAACTGGGATATTGCATGAAGATTATTTGAAGAAAACCCACTACGACCATTACCGAGCCCAAGAATAGCGCTATCAGGGCTGAAACGCGTGATGATGTTTTCACATATTCGGGGAAACTCTCTATCAGGGTTCCAACCTGTTTCTCTCCATCCTTGCAGGTTGTTGCGCCAGTTCTGGAAACCCTGTTCCCAAGGTTTTCCCGTGCAAATATCTTGGAACCTTCTTCAAGAACTGAAAAAAATACTCGAGGATGACCTGTTCCCTCTACTATCATTGAATCCATCTCACGGCTTGCGCCCGGTTTTTTTAATGGAATTAATGATAAGGCTATTATGAATTTCAGGACGCATACAACAATCAGCAATTTGTAAAAAGGCGTAGGAGAGGGCAAAACGTACCCCGCTCCCAATCCCAACCCCGTCAAGTACGGAGGAACCAGCTCGAGAACCTTAAAACCAAAATGTATCAATATTGCGATTGCGATTGCCTTCCACACAAAACGCACATTCCAACGAACTATTTCACCTGGTATTTCAGAAATATACCTCGCATTTGACCAAATTTTGCCTATCAACCAGAAAATTAATGACGGCGCATGATCGTAAGATAGGAGTTTTCCCTCCTTCAGGCCGTATGAAACAGTTTCAGGTCGGTAATAGTCCCCAGGACTCTTCATCACTATCTTGAGACGGGACATGTGTTTAAGACCGTTAAACAGCCAGTTCAAACCCAATATAACACCAGCGCAGGAAGCTACAGTTGTTACAAATACTCCTACGATAAAAGGTACATAATTTAATATGAATTCATTGACCTGATCCGGCAGTCGCAATGGAAAAAATTCGCGCAGTTCGTAAAGTCTTGTAAATGCCCCTAGCGTTATGAAAATGCCCACGGAGGTTAACACTATTCCATATACTACTGTGTGATTTGGCAATTTGATTGACTGTCCGGAACGCCTTGATCTCAATGCTAGCATTTTCGACCCCTGAACTAAACATACCCTGATCCTTATCAAACCTAATATGTTGTGTCAAATAAATTTGTTATTGCGTATCTTTAATGTTTAACTTGATGTAAATATTTTTTGAACAGCGCTTAAATGATAATAATGGGGATAAATCTGTCGTTCGACAAGACGCGCCACCCCACGAAAATTCTTACAAAAAAAAGAGGTTTTTTTGCGCCAAATCAAATAAACGGAAAACAAGTGGTTGACATAAACTAGAGCAGATCTTCCAAGGCGCCTTTTATTGTAGGATAATCAAACTTGAAGCCCTTTTCCAAAAGAACTTTGGGAATCACTCTCTGACCGTTGAGAACATAAGAGCTAAATTCACCAAGAGCGACTTTCATCATAAATGCCGGCGCTGGAACAAAGGCAGGTCTTCTCAGGATTTTTGATATGGTTTGAGACAGTTCGCTGTTTCTGGCAGGAGAAGGGGCTGTAAAGTTTACCGGGCCGGATATGGCCTCGTTTTCGATTACAAAAAGAGTAGCTCGACAAATGTCATCGACATGAATCCATGAAATCCATTGCTTGCCGTCACCAATCTGCCCACCAACAAAAAAGCGAAATGGCAAAGTCATTTGATGGAGGGCGCCTCCATCGCGACCCAAAATTATACCAATCCTTATTCTTGCTACACGACTACCTTTTGCGTCGGCCTTTGAAGCTTCATTTTCCCAATCACGAGCCAGCCTGGCAAGGTAATCGGCTCCTGGAGGAGCGGACTCATCAAACTTTTCATCCTCTCCGAAACCATAATATCCTGCCCCGGATGCGCTTATCAGCGTCACTTTTCTGTCAGCGCCTGAAGGAATTGCGTCAACAAGATTTTTGGTGGTTAGTATGCGGCTGTCCCGAAGCAGTTTTTTGTATGATTCATCCCATCTATGAAAAACACTTACACCCGCGAGGTTTATCAGGACGTCGTGAGCGGCTACTTCATCTTGCCATGAACCAGGTTTCATGGAATCGGCGGCGATCTTCCTGACATTTCGGGGCGCTCCTGGTCCCTTTTCAGGGTTACGAGCCATAATGGTGACTTCAAAACCCCTGTCTACAAGAAATTTTGTAAGATTTGTTCCTAAAAATCCGCTCCCGCCTGTGATGAAGACTTTCATTTTCTTGTCTGACCGCCGATGGAGTAATGATGTTTTGCAATGTTTGCCATAGCCTGTCAAACATGCCGTGCGCCTTGTCTGCCGATTTGTCGCCCTTCTTTAGAAACAGCCAGCCCCCAATTTTTTTTTTGCGGATAACCAGATTTCCCCGTGGGGTCGTTCTGTTAACACACAAAAGGTAATTACACTTGAAAAAAGGGTTTTTCCAGATCAAACCTTACGAATTCGTACCAGAGAACCCTTTTCTTTGAACTCTACAGGGCTAATCCCTGCAGATCGGGTTTTGTCGGCCTTTTTCACATGCTGATCAATGGAATAAGTAGTAGATCCGGCGCCCTTGTAGCCAAAACCGCTTGCTAGCGCTACAACCAGCGGCCTAATCCCTGGGGCTATTTGAATCCGGACTGTTTTCCTTAATGAACCGTCAGAACTTTCCAAGGTCACCAGATCGCCCTGCTTAAGGCTTCTGGCAGACGCGTCCAATGGATTGATTACGAGGCGGTTTTCCGGTAAGGTTTCCAGAAGCCATGGGTTGACGCACGATATGGTGGGCCTGTGAAAAGGCAATGTATAAGTAATTAGCGTCAACAATTCCGAGTCAGTTGACTCGGCGCCGCTTGTAATTTTTCCCCATGCTGATGGATCGACCTTGTAGGCGGTTTCCTTGTTTTCAAGGGGTTTCAGGGGTTTTGATTCCTCGAAATATCCACCTCTTTCAAACAGGGCTTCAACTGGGATTTCAACAGTTTTTTGGGCTGGAAAGAGCTTGCAATACGACTGAAGCAGTCTGGAAGCTGTATTGTAATAGAAGGATTTGGCTATGCCAGGAGAATCTTTCACAGCAAACTCCTTGCAAAAACCCAGGCCAAGACTCTTAGAAAACCTGTAGAGAATGTCCTCCATAAGCATGGTCTCAGGAAGAATAGGAAAATATCTTCCGCTGCGACTGTCAATACCGCCTATAACTGGAGACCTCAATCCAAAACCTGTGTTTGAAATCATGGAGGGAGCCGAACAAATGTCCCACCTTTCGAGGTAGGTAGTGTCCGGAAGTATGAAATCCGCCAACGCCGCAGTTTCGGTTATGAATGATCCAATCGCCACAACTAGTGGAACATTCCTGGGTTGTGAGAAAACATCTGCCATTTTAGGGCTGTCACAAACAGGATCAGCTCCCCAGACCATTAGCGCCTGGCATGGCTGTAAAGGCCTTGACTCGGAAACTCTTTCATCCGTCAGGCCCAAAATGTTTTTTTCTGTTTCCGCAAAATACGAGTTGTCGCAATAGGTCAGACCGCCACTACCTGGAATTGAACCAACGATGAGATTCAATGTCAGGATGGCCTGGGCCACCTCTTTACCATTCTGCTGATTATAGATACCGGGGCCGGGAATGACAGCGGCGCCAGGTCCCGCTTCAGCCAGGTAACGCGCTATTTCAACCGCCGCTCCTTCGTACGAACCCGCATCTATTGCATAATCAGATACCGAACGATCCTTGATAGCATTCCTGATGGAATCATTCGAAAATCTTACTGCATTGGGAAATCGCTCAAACAAGGCTTTCATAACCGCAATGGCTAAACTCAGGTCCTTACCAGGAATGACTGGTAACCAGAAGTCGGCTTTTGCGCCTGAGGTTGACTGACGCGGATCGATGACCACCCATTTAAGGTTTGGGGAGCTAACCCGGGAGTTTGCAATTTCCCTGGCAATTGACACCAAAGGAACGCCTGAATCCAGTGGGGCCGATCCAAAACTTATCAAAAGCCTGGCTTTTCGGTAGTTGGCCTCAACAGCGCCAAACGCTTTTCCAAAAACGGAAATATTTGTAGCCCTGACAGACTCCTCTGATAAAACAGCCTCATCCCGGAATAGCATGGCGCCTGGAAATGAAGAGAGAAATCCTTTTACAAATGTTGACGAGCCCCAATCAGCATTGCCTAGCGCAAACCCCAGACCTTGTTTCGAGTTTTTGAGTTCAGTCAATCCAGAAATGGCGCCTTCCCCGAACAAATTCCCACCACCCAAGATTTCTGAAATCGCTTCAGACCAGGAAACCGCCTTCCACTTCCCTGACCCGCGCGGTCCGATACGTTTTAATGGTCTGGCCACTCTGAACGGGTCGTAAAGCGTTTGAATGCCGCTAGAGCCGATTGCGCAGATTGACGCTCCAACCTGAGACGCCTTTTCAATGGGCGTATCGATCGACAAAGGGGCGCCGCTCGAAATTGGATGATAAGGATTGCCGCCTATCTTGACTACAGAACCTTCAGTTGTTCGGCAACAAATACCGCATTTACCATCACACAGCGCGCACACACTGAAAAGGTTCTTGATACCTTGCAAGCTTTCTATAGGATCAACCCCCGGAGCCCCTTTAATATATTCCGGAATCCGCGGCGCATCTCCAAAAAAACTGCAACCAGCAAACAGGGAAACCCCACCCATTAACGATGCGGTCTTTATAAAATCTCGACGGGTCAGTCTAGTCATTGACATCTCAGGGTATAACAATTTCAGCTTAATGGAACTTCAAATCCGATAAAAACTACAGAATAACGCATGAGGAAGACTCCACCAATAATCAATAGTGACGCCAGAACCAGCCAATTCCGATTATGGCTGGTTTTAGGCGCTAATAATATGATTAATGGTATTAACATTCCTGCTACTATTTCACCCCAAATGTAAAGCTTCTCATGGAAGGCTACCATAATTGAGGCATAGCCATCGGCGTTGGACACCAGTAGAGTCAACCAGAAACATGCTGTCCAAAAAAGGTCCGTTAACAATATTCCGATCATCATGAGACGCAGGCTTTTGAACAAATCCGGGTCCAACTTCTCTTTCAGGTATCTGTTCATTACCATTGCGACCACAACCAGCAAGGCTATACCGGACAGCAGAGCCGATGTCAGGAAGAAACCCGGCATCAGCGCAGAATGCCACCAGGCGCGCGCCCTGACCAATGCAAATGCAAACCCGGTATAAGCATGAACAAAAATGGCCAAAGGAACGGTAATGGTTCCAAGGACCTTTGTCACTGAATCGTTCCTGACAAAAATAAAATAGATATAGATCAGATTGGCTATGGGATAGAGCGTAAGCAACCATGACCCATACGATAGGGCTGATGTCGGATTGAAATATTCAGGCACAAGTGTATGCCAGAACCTTGTTGGCTGATGCAAATCGAGAATCAGGCATGCCGGCGCCAGAAGCAGCAGGACAAAGGAAATTATGGCCGATGGCAACGCCATCGGTTTAAATCGCTTAATCCCAAATACTGTGGACAGGGTTGACAATATGAAGGAGCCGGCCGACAGGCCTGTGAAATAGAAATACAAAGGTATGTAAACCTTCCAGGGGATTTCATGGGGAACGTTGTACAGGACAGTGGCATCCATCTATCTATCACCGTTATTTAACCAGTATGTGGCGTCAGGGCTAGGAATGCTCTTGCCATATTCGAGAACACCTTCTTTAAAATCGTTGGTGAAATGTATCCTTCCCATTAGGTCATGGTCGGCCTGTATATAAAAGACCTTCGGATTGGTTCCCAATTCAGGTTTTATGACGGATGTGGGGGTAGAAGCCAGAAGCTTGGAGATTTCGGAAGAAGCGTCATTCATATCCCCAAAAACCAGCGCCCTGGAAATACAGGCTTCAACACAGGAAGGCTGAAGGCCGTTTTCAATCCGGTATGAACAGAAATCACATTTGTCTGCTGTATGCCTTATGGGGTTAAAGAACCGCGCATCGTAAGGGCACGCTGAAATACACATTCCGCAGCCAATGCACTTTCCGTAGTACATTACGATGACGCCATCCTCCGGGCGACGGACTGTCGCCTGAACCGGACAGACCTGAACGCAGGGGGGGGTATCACAGTGATTGCACAGACGCCGCAGGAACATTGTTCCAACATCCGGAAATGTCCCTTTTTGCATACCTTTCACCCAAGATCTCCAGTAACCCAACGGAACATTGTTTTCACTCTTGCATGCCACTGTGCAACTGTGACAGCCGATACATTTCCTTTGGTCTACCACCATTCCCCAGCGTTTGGCCTTTGAGCTCTCTTTTTGGCCTGTCATCATGTCTTTGGACGGTTTGTATATATTGGTCATTTCATTTTGCCTTATGACACCCTAAACAATTAAAGCGACTGAAAGACTCTTTACCGTCATGACAAGCCCCTGTAGCGCACGTAGCGCATGCCCTGGGGATGGCATAGGTTACCATAGCGGTCTCTTCCTCAACCTGCGAGCCCGGAACAAACAGAGTCGAAAAGTCTTTGCCAATATGGACCTTTAGAGGTGGCGAATCATCCAGAGCTCTCAACACAAAGGTACCATATTTCTGAGCCGCAAATATTTTGTCATGACAGCTACCGCATTCCCTGTATTTCCCATCTTTGAACGTCATGTGTGTATAGTGTCTGAAAACAACCGGACCGGGAGACCCCATAGCTTTGTATGACAAGTTGCCGCCACCATAAATGCTTGAAAAAGTTAGTATGGCTACGATCACTCCTCCGAAAATCATTATCGTAAGGACAACTCCCACGGCAATTGATTGCAACTTCCAGAAAGGAGACTGATTCCCAAGACTGGAAAAATATTCCAATAATGGACCAAGTTTTCCGCTTTTTTGTGAGACAGTAGCCATGACCGCCCTTGATCTATCTTAAAGTTCCAACGTAATGCGACGTCCATTGACGCTTCTTGACTTCCGGATTCCCGTAATCAGGCAGAACCATAGGAGACACCCTGTCCAAACCTATTCCAGCATCCTCAAGTTCTTTATGATATTTCCGGACATGTTCAACAGACAGTTTACCTATATCAGGCCTGTTCTTGACATATTTTCCGGCTGTTTCTCCGGCTAGTCTTCCAAATACCGTAATATCAAGAAGCGAATTCCCCATTAATCTGTTCGCCCCATGAACTCCACCGCCTACTTCGCCGGCAACGAAAAAACCCTCGACCGTGGTAGAGCCATCAGGTTTATAGGCCAGCCCCCCGTTTTGATAATGAAGGGTTGGATATATCAACATTGGAAGTTTGGATATGTCTATGCCGTATCTCTTAAAGAGTATGAATTTTGCCGGGAATTCCCTTTCAACTGTGCCTTCGCCTTCGAGCATGTCAATCATGGGTGAGTCGAGCCAAACCCCAAACCTTCCCGCCTGTCCAGGAACCGGAACGCCTTTTCCCATTTTTTCGCATTCCCGGATTATACTGGCCGATTCAATATCACGTGGCTCTCTCTCGAACACAAATTGATCTCCATCAATATTAACAAGATTGGCTCCGGCGCCCCTGACTTTCTCGGTGATGAGGAGCCCTTCGGACTGCTCGGGGAAAACAGCTCCTGTCGGATGATACTGAGTGGCGTGAAGGAATCTTACTTTTACGCCTAAACGATAACCCATAACCAGGCCGTCGCCAGTGGCGCCGTAATGATTTGTGGTCATGAAGCGACTCATGTGCAGCCTGCCTGAACCGCCTGTGGCCATGATTACCGCTTTGGCCTTTACAATGAAGTATTCTTCGGTTTCCAGATTATACAGCACCGCTCCGGAACAACGTCCCTTATCATCAACCAGGAGTTCAACCGCCGGAGCAAATTCGAGAACACCAATGTCCTTTACCCTGTTGCGGGATTCATCGCGAAGTGTGCGCATGATTTCGGCGCCCGTCATATCACCTGCATAATGCATCCGTTTCCTGCAGGTTCCCGCCCCATGCAGGGTGAACATTTTTCCGTCGGGCCATTTGTTAAACATGCATCCAAGCTTTTCAAGCCATGCAATTGCTTTTGGCGCCTCCAACACCATGGTTCTTACAAGCTCGGGATCATTTTCGAAATGGCCTCCGCCCATGACATCCAGGAAATGGTAGTAAGGTGAGTCTTTCCAGCTTTTTGTAGCGGCCTGCATCCCACCCTCGGCCATCATTGTGTTTGCATCGCCATGCCTCAACTTGGTGGCAATGATAACCCGAGCTCCCTCTTCCTGGGCCAATAGCGCCGCTGCGGTTCCAGCTCCACCACCGCCTATGACCAGAACATCCGTCTCGTAATGCACTTCATCAAAGTCTATTTTATCCGGATCTACCCGACTTTTGGCTTCAAACGTGTCAGCTATCTCCTGAGCTATTGAAACCCCTTTGCTCGGACCAATCTTTAATTCCCTCAGAGCGCCTGTCCTAAAATCCGGATGATATTTCTCCAGCCTGTCACGGCGCTGATCGAGAGTAAGAGCCGCGAATTCCTGTCCAGCTTTTTTTTTCACAACTCTTTCAGGACGGGTCTTTTCAACCCTTTTAATCAATTCCATTAAATCTGCGGTGTAGCCCATAAAATCCTCCGGCCCCTGAACACGCCCGCCCACTGCCAGCGATCTGTTGGTCAGGCGCTAAAAGTAAAAAATAATCACAGAAAAGACCTGTCGTCGGGTGTCCAGTCCTCTGGCGCTGTATGTGGCTCCATCTGGCGCTCAACGTAAAGTTTTCGCAAGTTTTCCAAGTCTGCCTTCATTAGTTGTTCCAACGGCTTGTCGTACCTATGGGACTTGATTTTATCCACCATTTCCGACACATGCTGAGCCAGCGGCCAAATGTGCCTGCCAGTAATTCTCCGGCACATTATTGCAATGTTGTATTGACCAAGCTCTGCGGGACACCTTGAAGCGCAAATGCCACACATTACGCAAGACATGGATATTTCGGCCGCCTTTTCAACATCCCCTCGAAGTGCGGCAGACACGTATTCCATAACTGAAATGTCCATTGGACACGACTTTGTGCATGTGTTGCAGCCCATGCATTTGGCCAGTTCCGGATAATATTTCATTAGTGTCTGAGAGTCCGGCTTGAGCTCCTCAATGTTGTAAACAGCCCGATTCGCAGGAAAAAACGGAACCATGGTCAAATACATGTTTGGTTGAACCACCGTCTGACAAGCCAATCCCACGTGGATTTTGGCGCTGCCCGGCATCCTATAAACCGTCGCGCACGCTCCACAAATGCCGCCTCGACAGCCACAACCCCTAATTAACTGATAACCAGCGTATTCAAAAGCCTTTTGAATGGTTAAAGTGCTCGGAACCATATACCTCTTGCCCATTATAAATATTGGGACAAGATCCGTCCGGGCCGCTGCCTCGCTAGGTATCTCGTTCTGCTGAACAGCCTCTTGAACCATTGCCGACATAAAATCACTTCCTTTCTCAGAAAAACGCCTATATTCGACAAACAATAACTATCTAGCCAGAAAAACACCAATGACTATTCCCATGACCAAGGCAATCAGAGCCATAAAGTAGTTGTCCAAAGATGTAATCTTAGGAGCAGGCTGAATTGTCTCAGGCACAACTTCGTCTACAATGTAGTCTTTGTAAGAGGTATCAACCTGAGGACAGGCCAGCACGCATGAGTAGCACTGTTCACAGTCTTCACCAACACAGGACTCAAGGGCAAATGACGTTCTCTGCTGCGTCTTTTCAAACCGTTTGGAATCCTTTCGGAGCACCGGGCACGAATCGACACAGTTTCCGCAACCCAGGCAACCCTTGTCACCCGTGATGTCAGTTTGAGAATCCTCAATATAAAGTCTATGGTAGGGTTCCATGCCTTTGGAAAGAAGTCTGAACCGTGCAACTGGGGGTTCTTTTGTCTGCAAAATAGTGTTGGCGACTTCTTTGTTCAATTGGTCCTTGGAACTATCCCTGGTCGTGGTCATCTAAATGCTCCCTGAAGGCCGTCAAAGATTCATCTTGACCATGGCTCCGCCATGCCCCAATTAGTGTGATGAAACTCAGGATAATGACCTTTGAATTTTTCATCAAATACAGAATTTATGTCATCGACAAACTTGTTGTGTCCGCCATTGGAGGCGAAAGTCCTGGTCTCACGACTCTTTCGATAGCGATCCAGCCAATCCTGAGTCATGGTTGGGTGACACTTCAAACAGTTTTCCAGATTGTAAGTCTCTCTACATTCCGACTTGAATATCCTCGTCTTGTAGTGAATCTGTCCACCATGGCATCTTCTACAAGTCTTCTCCGATGGAAAGGAAACCATCCACCTTGGGTTTGCAGAGAGTTTGGTCCACGCTTCATCCCTAACATTTTCAAGCTGTTTGTCAGAGATCGGGAGAATCTGGCCGCTCCTGTAATAGTGAGACGCCAGATTATGACATGAGTCACATGCCATGTGATTAACCTCGGCATAGTTGACTTCTCTATCGGATTTGAGTCCGTCCTGGTCCTTGTAACGTTCATGGCATTTGGAACAGGTATTCTCACGGGCAAGAACATGCTTGCGGTGATCCATTATCAATCCGATTTCCTTCAGATTCCCATCCGGCATGTCCCGCTTGTGGACCGTTTTTCTGTGAATTGCGGCCAGATGGCATGCCTTGCAGTTCTCGCTCGGAACCCTGGTTCTGTTAAAAAGCCCCGTTATCTGAGGTTGTCTTGGGTCAAATTGGGGAACCAGATAAGTTATTACATGCAGCATGCCCCGAAACCGCGAGGCGATGGTGTTTGAGGCGCTACCCTCGATATGACAGTCAGCGCAGGCGACCAGTTCATGTGAAAAGCCTCTATTTTTGGCGCTGAGTTTATCTTTCATCCAAGCGGCGTAGGCTGCTTCCTGTTGATGACACGCCATGCATGAAACGCTTTTCAGAGACAATTCGCCCAGCAATCCCACCGTACAAATAGCTCCTACAACACCAAGTATTATGTAAAAGCCTTTAGACATCAGGCAGTTTCCTTCCCTGCGCCCAAACTCTGCTGAAGCTTTTTCTTTCGAGCTGCCTGGTAAGCGGCTGAAATAACCATCGGCCCTGAATTACCTATTGGACATTTACATGCGCAGCGTCCACACCCAACACAATATTTTGACAACTCCATGACACGATCGTAATCCCCGAGTCGGGTCAGTAAAACCAGTCCCATTGGCATCTGAACCCCCTCCACTTCCTTGACAGGACAGACACCGACACATGATGCGCAATTATAACAATTGATCGAACGACCCGTTCCCGGCGTCAACATTGATTGCAGGGCATACTCAAAAACCATGAAGGCGGCAAAGAGTATGGCAAGCGTATTCAGGGTGACCCGATCCGGGGCCTGACCTATAAACGTATTGAAATAAATCCGCGAGAAAAGACTATACTGGGGGAAATCCGGAATACCTTTTGCCAACGCGGACTCGATTGCGTTTACATAACCGGTCAGTGTATCAGTAGCCCCTCTATACATTTCGGGCTGGCTAGGTCTCTCCAGCATGCCTTTGCCCAGGATTTCCCTTTTGAATGCGTCCACCTGATTATCCAGCACGGAGATGAGATCTGAATATTCAATGGTCCTTATACTAATTATACGATTTTTCTTTACTTCGACCTCTACCTTGACAGGCCCTCGGTAACCTTGACCTTCTCCAATGTATTTTCCGTCCTGAACCTGCGATATGGCGGCGCCCCAGGGACGCTTGTTTATCCGTAACTCCTCGACGCTTTTCACATCGTAATAAGAGATGAAGTATCCTATTTTTATCAGAAATATCGCAGTCACCAGATAAAATATTTTTGCCGATCCGGTCTTTCGATATTCTTGAAACCAAACTACGGCAAGCGTCAGTACCGCTGTGGCCATTAATATGTATCGACTCGATGGAAACAGGATTGCCACCAGCAGAGCATAAAACAACAGTCGAACACCACGAGTGTTGAACGCCACCCATATATATCCGAGCGGATCACGCAATAGCCTTGACCAAGTCATCTATGTATTCCTTTCCCACAAGACCTTGCGCCAACGCCCTTTTCAGGGTTTCTTTCGGAATCACGCCATTCTTCATGGCTTCCCTTGTCTCCTGCTGCATGACCGCAAACATTTTGGGTAGCGGAAGATATTGCACACAATAGCTTTGGCAATTTCCGCATCGTATACATTTCAATCCACCATTACGGATAAAACGATCGTAGTCGGAAACCCTTCCAGCTACTACCAGTTCGGCCTGGAGTGATATTCCAACGGGGCATCTATCCTGAGTGGCGTAGCACGCTCGACATTCATAGCAATATATTGTGGCCGGATTCCCCCTCAACAGAGGTTTTATGACATCGCTCAACATTGCGGCCACAATTCCGAACAATGCGACCCTGTCAAGATTCATGGTCCAGCCACGATCCTTAAGGTTCGTAAAGAACTGATACCTGTGAATGCCTGGCAATATCACGGGTTGGCTGGTATCCTGCCGTTTTTCGCCTATTTTGGGAGTATCATTTTTTTCGGTCATAAACCTGATTTCCTGTGCTACATCAATGAGGCAACATGGCAGACATGAGAATGCCTGCTATCAGTCCTCCCAAGGCCCCTTGAGCAATCTCTTTGGGAGATTTCATATCTAGGGCCCAAGCAATCATAACTCCTGATAAAACTCCGACAAACGCAAATATTATCCACAGTAACAAGGTTCAGCCTCTGTTTCACCTGACTGACATTTCATCAATCAGGGGAATTAACAAAGCATTGATATGTAAATTTACCACGCTATATGTCCGAACCACTCAAGGTCGATGTCATTCGTTTTGACAATGTTTTTGGTACCATGAATCCGATCAGGGCCGCTGCGATCAATCCGCCAACTGCGCCTTGCAGTATCTTGGTCGAATCTACCTCAAAAACCGCAAAAGCCAATATCGCTCCGCTTAAAGCCCCTGCGATAAAAAAACCTGCAAGCTGAATATAATAATTATTTGGAGAATCCCTGTGAAAAAGTCTGGAACCTAGCGCCAGAAGTAAAATGTTGACACCTGCAATGGCCACGGCAAACAAGGCTATCATTTTGATATCCTGCATGAATCTTGGGTCTGCCGGCTGAAAGATGGCCAAATTGAGAAATTTCATGAATATCGCGGCCATGGGAGCCATGATCGCCATTGACGCAAATGTGTAAGCGCCCTTGATAAAGCTAGTCTCAGCCCTCATTGTGCCTTCACCCATCATTCCTCCCCCTCCTAACGGAGAAGGTCCACATGATGTAGTGGCGTTAATGATGTAGGCGGCCATCACGATTGCCAATTGGGACCAGTTCAGAAAATCATACTGTGCAGGCCCAAACAGGTATAGCACCGGCACAAGCGCAGCCGTCAGTATTCTGGCGCAGGACAACGGCAAAATAGTTTGAAATTGGACGAATATAGCGAGCATACCAGCTACGCCAAGGAACGGCGCCCCCACAAGACTGTTCAAAATCTGTCCAAGCGCCTTGAACCCATCGGTAGCGGCCAGAGCGCCAGCGGCCAGGAACCCTGCCGCCATGGCTGTGACAGGCAACAGGATTATTCCTTCGAGCAAATCATTTAGTCTGATTCGGCAAGCCAGTGTCATCACCAATGCGCCTGCGACCAAGACCGACTGGACAGGCATCTTGCCTAACGGCTGGAATATGGCAATGAGAAGCGACACGACGAATATGACTAATGCAAGATAGCCTTGAAAGGGGGCCTTAATTTCCGGTTCAACGACGCCTTGAGTTGTTCCCGAAACCGGCGCCTCTCGAAGGGAAACATCATTGGGATAAATTTTCTGGCTGACGAGCTTGAGAAACAAGGCCACGACGGCTGTCCCCAACATCAGGGAAAATGCCTGAGGAGCCCTTAAAATACCATCCGACGCCGTAGCAAAAAAACTACCGAGAAAACCTTCCGCGATTTGCCCTACGCCTCCAATAGGCGAAGGACCACAGGACCCCATGGCATTGCGTGTGAAAGCCCCTATCAGGACAATCAACTGGGACTTGGTCAAAATTCCAAGACCACCCTCAAAACCGAATGTGAAAAGTAAGGGCAGCAACGCCGCAGCCAGTATTCGACCACAGGGTAACGATGATATCACGGGCAGGTTTATCAGGATTACCAGTGTTCCAACCAGACCGATAGGACTTCGTCGGAGAAACTTTAAGAGAACCTTGAGCGCTTCAAACCCGCCGGAGGCCTTCAGGCCTCCTGCCAGAAAAAGTCCTGTCAATAGCGCTGTTATGGGATGGAGAATTATTCCACCCAGAAACTCGTTGGGCATCAGGAGCACTGCGTCAAGACCATACGCTGCGTATTTGAATGTCGCTCCCACGACTAAACACAGGATGGTAGATATCACCAGGACAGTTTGAACCGGGGTGCGGATATAACCAAACAAGGTCGCCAGCATCAAGGCTAGAAATATGCCCAGGTTTATGTACCCCAAATACTCCAACGATCATCTCCCTCTATTAACTCTGACCAACCACGCTAGAATGACCCCACTACGCATCCTGAAATTTAAAAAGAAACACATGATCCCGACGATTTCTTTCTGAACCAAGGCGAATCCAGGACATAGCCAGTCGAAGAACAGTAAACCCTGACCTGTGTTCCGACCGCCATTTTTCCCATACACACCGCACAGCTATTAGCGGTCGCCTGTACTATTGCTCCGTCTTCAAGCCGAACTCTGGCAGTCAGCACAGGAGATACCAAAAATCCAAGGTCTGAATCCTCAAACGATACAATAACTCCCCGACTGGATTTTAAAGACCTGTAAACTTCGGCTGTTACAAACAAAACTATCAGAAACGCGAGTGTAATAAGTTCTATATCCATAACAATTTAAATCAGAGCCACAACCATAAGCTAAAAACCCTATGGTATTTTTATCCGATTTATTCTTTTATTACCGCTATCAGCTACGTATACGAAGCCTTCCCTAAGGGCCAGCCCGGTGGGTCTTTTCAGTTCCCCGGCGCCGGATCCTTCTTTGCCTATCACGTTCAACAATTTACCCTGATTGCTAAATTGCTGGATTCTATGGTTGCCTGTGTCAGCGATCCAGATGTCACCATTGACGGAAACCGACATCCCCTGCGGCAGGTTCAACTGGCCCGGAGCGCTTCCCTCTGACCCAAAACTACGCCTGAAGGACAGGTCTTCACTAAAAAATTTCACCATGCCATGTTTGCTATCGAGCACAATTATTTCATTGTCAGCATTATAGGCGCAAGCTGTTGGAAGCCTGAACTGATCGCTTGCGTCGCCCAAATCACCGATTACGGCCATTAACTCAAAATTCTTGTATATCTGGATTCTGTGATTTCTGCTGTCTGCTACCAGCATTCGTTTCTGACTGTCCGTATAGACGCCCTGTGGGGAAGAGAAGGCTCCCCCAATGCTGCCTATCGAGCCGATGGATCTCTTTACCTGACCGTTATCATCAAATAGCTGCACCCTGGAGTTGTTGGTGTCTACCACATACAGAAGACCACTCTCATCACATGCTATTCCCTTCGGAAAATTCAGCCTTCCGATGTGAGCGCCGGGTTTTCCAAAGGACTTCACCGGTTTCAGGTTCGAATCCAGCTCAAACACACAGTAATTTGGAGGATCGGTAACGAATAGTCGCCCTGACGGGCCAAAAACGAGATCAAATGGAGACGTTAGTGAATTGGGGGAATTTCCCGAAACAGGGTCTGGCTGCGGTTGCGCGCCTGTATGTATAGCGGTCCCGACAGCAAGAGCTGAAGCGGCTCCGGCAACACCTATAATCTTGATAAAATCACGCCGTTTCATGGCGCTTAACTAGCTCCCCTTATTTTCCTGTTTCAGATATTGTTGAAAGCGCGGCCCCGTTTGACTCTGGTAATGAAATGCAAACTAATACCATTGAATCCTTTAGTCAAGAAATAGTTTCTTCTCAATTTGTGAGGCTGCACACCACACCATCTGCCGCTTTTGTCAATAGTATCTACACGTTGGAGATTCGATACCGCCCGGGGCCAGGTATCGCTTCCAGTTAGGAGATTGTAGACAAAATCATGTCGTGATCCAGTCAATATTGAACCACATCATGTAATTTTGAGCGCTTCCTGTAAAGAGCCGCCAGCTGCTCCAGGATTAAAAACTATTCCGCAAACCTCAAGAATTCGTCCACAGGGGCCCTATGGCTTCTGAAGAGGCTTGCCTTGTCAGTTGGATGCGGGTATCCGATGGCTATACCAATGACGAGTTTTTTCGATTCAGGAATCGAGAGGACTCTGCGCACTATATCCGGAAAATGCATGGAGGCCGCCAGATAGATTGTGCCCAGGCCTTCCTTCAGCGCTAAATAACAGATTGTAGTTCCTATGGATCCTATATCCAGACACGAATAAGGGATGTTCATTTCCTGGTCTATCAACAGATAGATAACCGCCGGGGCTCCAAAGAATCTGTACATGTTCAGATAGTGCTGTTTTCTAGCTTCCTTGTCGTCTCTTTCAATACCCATGTAAGTTAAGAGATCTCTTCCCAAGCCGATGTATCTGTTCCTGAAAATTTCAGGAAAGTCTGTTGGAACAGGAATGTCGGGCCTCGGCGGAGTCCCTTTTTTCCCCTCATTTTCAAAGGCCACGGCCAGTTCTCGGGCTTTGGCGCCGTCAGCCACCACTATTTCCCAAGGTTGCGTGTTTCCCCAGGAAGGCGCCCATCGCGCTTTCTCCATAATTCCTGTTATGACGTCTCTTGAAACCGGTTTGGGCAAAAATGATCTGACGCTCCTGCGATTTAACACCGACTCTTCCATGTTCATTTCATTTCCTCCATATTTGGGGCCTAATTTGTGATTACAGTATCATAAATTTTGTGAACCAATAAATCGCTTCTATTTATTTACAAAAAGCCGAAAATAATGTTAATTTAATTTTTTAATACTCGAAGAACAATTCACTGGAGTGAAGGAGGGACCTAAAATGGCTTTTTCGTTCCGAGGACGCGAAATCAACAAGGTTGGAGTAATTGGATCCGGGCAGATCGGTCCTGATATAGCCCTACATTTTGTAAAGGTTTTACATAATTATGGCGCACAGGTCGTCGTAGTCGATATAGCTAGGGACGCTCTTGAAAAAGGGAAAGCCAAGCTGTTCAAGAAAATTGACAAGGGTGGACAAACAGGGGCTTTCAAACCTAACGAAGTTGAAGGAATGAAAAGCCATGTTTTGTTCACGGATGATTACGGTCAACTCCAGGGTGCTGACCTTGTAGTGGAGGCGGCAACCGAGGATTTACCGCTAAAGCGAAGAATTTTCAGACAGGTGGAAGAACTCGTAGCCGCAAACGCTATTTTGACAAGTAATTCATCTCATTTGGAGCCAGAGCGTATTTTTTCGGAACTAAAGCATAAGAACCGGTCGCTATGCACCCATTACTTCTTCCCCGCTGAACGCAACCCTGCAATAGAAATAATTTCCGGGCAGGAAACCGATCCTGAAATTCATGAATTCGTTATGAGATTTTACGAGGCTATTGGAAAGATTCCGATCAAGGTTGGGTCTCGGTATGGATACGCTGTGGATCCCGTATTCGAGGGATTGTTACTGGCCTGTATCCAATGCGTCGATGCCGGCTTGGGCGATTCCAGGCAAGTTGATCAGGTTGCGTCAAAATGTCTCGGTCTTACAGTAGGTCCTTTTACAGCGCATAATTTGACTGGCGGAAACCCCATAAGCGCTCATGGTCTTTCCGAAATGAATGAAATCCTTAACAAATGGTTTAGGGTTCCTGAGCGACTGAAGAAGATGGTTGAAACAGGGGCCAACTGGGATGTTCCCTCCAGGGGAGAAAACATAGAAATCGATCCCGAGAAAGAAAAAACCATAACAGAAGAGCTCCAGGGCGCTTATTTTGCGATATGCTGCGATATGCTGGACTCCAGAATTATTACTACCAGCGACTTCGATTTGCTAATAAGTGTGGCTCTGGACATGAAACCACCGTTCAGTTTCATGAATTCCCTTGGAGTGGACAAGGCCTTGTCACTGGTCGAATCTTTCAACAAAAAATATCCGGACATGCCTGTATCCAGAACGCTTCGTGATCAGGCTGCATCCGGCAAGCCGTGGGAACTTCTTGATGTGCTATTTGAGAAACATGGGGACGTCGGAATTATCACCATAAGAAGGCCGAAGGCGTTGAATGCTCTGAATTCCAAGGTCTTCAATGAAATTAAAGGCTATTGCGACATTATTAAGAATGACTCGAGTATCAAGGCTGCGGTTATAACCGGCTTCGGCAACAAGGCGTTTGTAGCGGGCGCCGATATAAAGGAAATGGCAGGATTGAAGGAACCGGCGCAGGGAGAGTCATTTGCGCGCAAAGGCCAGATTGCGTCTTCTGAACTGGAAATCCTGGGTAAACCTGTTGTTGCCGCCGTAAACGGATTCATGCTGGGCGGAGGTTGCGAGTTGGCGATGTGTTGCGCTGCCCGTGTTTCTCTTAATGGGCTGAAATTTTTTGCAGGTCAGCCTGAAGTCAATCTGGGTTTGATTCCCGGAATGGGAGGAACTCAAAGACTGCCCAGACTGATTGGTTTCGAAAAAGCCGCTGAAATGATTAGAACGGCCAATCCCATATCCAGTCAGAAGGCCTTGGAATTCGGGTTGGTCAACTTATTGGTTGATGGAGATGTTTTGCCTCCTGCTGTCGAGCTCGCCAGAGAGCTGGCCGAAGGAAAGGCCAATATAAAACCAATGGAAAAAGGCCCGATTACCGGAACTCCCGATTTACTGCCAGATGTTAATATCGGTCATTTGTCCCGCGCTATTGACAAACTTGCGGTTGACGCAATTATTCAGGGCGGAAAAATGACCCTTGACGAAGGGCTGAAAAATGAGGCCTATCTGTTTGGGCAGTGCTGGACCACAAAAGACAACAGAATCGGTCTTCAGAATTTTGTGGAAAAAGGCGCCAAATCCAAGGCCGAATTCATTCACGAATAGACATAATCTTCCTCTCTATTGCTGGCAGGAACACAGGGAGTCCTCTTATCACGAGGGCTCCCTTTATTTTTTCAGAGTTTTAAGTTGTTTCACTTTTCCTGATTTAGCTTTATCCTGTTTTTCATGAAAAGCTCCGCCAATTCAAATTCTTTCCGGAAAACGGTCTTGAGCGTCATCGAGCAATTTGGGATGATAAATTCCGGTGATAAAATTGTGGTTGGAGTTTCCGGAGGACCGGACTCTGTTGCGCTAATCCATGTTTTGTGCGAGCTAGCCCCAGAGTTGGATTTTAGGACGTTCGTAGCCCACGTTAATCACAATTTGCGTCCGAGTTCCGGCGCCGAAAGGGATTTTGTCGCCAATCTATCCCTAAAGCGTGGGTTACAGTTTTTTGACCTCAATACAGATGTAAGAGCTTACGCAAGGGAGCGAAATCTCAGCTTGGAAGAAACGGGAAGAAGGGTCAGGTATTCTTTCTTCGAAGAATTGCTCGAGCGTTTGAATGCCAACAAAATAGCAACTGCGCATCACCTTGACGATCAAATCGAGACCTTTTTTCTAAGAATTCTGCGAGGCGCTACCCTGACTGGTTTGCGCGGTATTCCGGCTGTGAGGGGACCAATCATACGTCCCTTGATAAAACTCGAACGCTCCCAAATAATTGAGTATCTCGAGGCCAACAACATTTCCTACCTCATTGATGAAACAAACCTGAAACCTGACACGGACAGAAATTTTGTGAGAAATGTGATACTGAAAAATGCCGTACAACGTTTTCCAGGCTACAGAAAGTCTGTTTTAAGAAGTATTGACCTTATAACGCGTGATGAGGATTTCCTTGAGAACTCAGCCAGTAAGCTCCATGCTGCCTGCGTAACCAGTCGGCAAGGCCTGAAAATTATTGATATCAAACTGTTACTGGAAGCGCATTATTCGCTCAGTACCAGGGTTGTCAGAAAAACGCTTTATGAACTTACCGGTCCACACGTCAGATGGGGGGAAGTTCATATCAGGCAAGTGGTTGATTTATGCAGACATTGCAGCCCTTCATCTCGAATGGAACTCCCCGGCGGGGTTAAACTCCGACGCAAATACGACAAATTGGTTCTTTCCCATAAGTCGGAAAACGCACACGAATCATATTCATACATTATAAAGGGACCTGGATCGTTTAGAATCGCTGAGGCCGGCTACACCCTTGAATTTAGTATACAGGAGTCCTGCGAACATCCTCCTGAGCTTAATAATGACCTCGATGTTGCTTATTTTGACCTTGAAAGTTTAACATTTCCGTTGGAGGTAAGATCTTTTCTTCATGGGGACAGACTTGAACCATGGGGGATGGAGGGATCAACCAGAATAAAAAAGATTTTTATCGACAGAAAAATCTTTCCCGAGGATAGGCGAAAAATTCCCTTTATTGTTAAGGATTCCAAAATATTATGGATTGTCGGCGTTAGGAGAAGTCGTTTCTTTGGAGTCACCGGAGGATCAAGAAAGATTCTGAAAATAAATTTCATTCGTTCCGTTGACCACAAAGACATTTCATGAGGTTATCATACAGGACGTGATTACACTGGTTTGACAACTTACATGGTGATAAAAAATCAAGGCGTTTCTTCGTTAACGTTTTTGCTTAAGGAGATTTTTGCTTTGAGTTGTGGATTTGATGACATTAGCGAGGTTCAAACATAGTGATAACAAAAATGACAGTGACAGTATTAGTGAACAATTTTGTCTCCAAATCGGGACTTAAGGGTGAACATGGCCTGAGCCTCCTTTTGAACATTGAGGAAAACGGCATAAAAAATAGTATCCTGTGGGATACCGGTCAGACGCAGGAGACATTGCTTTCTAACATGGAGGCATTGAACTTAAAGATTGATGACATATCCACAGTAGTTTTGAGCCACGGTCATTATGATCATACAGGTGGTTTGGCAGGATTACTAAAATTGGCCAGTCGGCCGATTAAGGTTCTGGCTTCCGGGTATACATGGGGAAACCGTTTCAAGAATGGCGCAGCATTAAAACAGATAGGTTCTGGACTCACCCGGGAAATCATCCTAGACCTTGGTGGGGTTGTGTTCGAGGTTAATCAGCCACATCATATTACTGATCAGTTAATACTGACTGGACCTATAGAAAGAACTGAACCTTGCGAAACGAATGATGTATTTGTGAGATCATCAGGGCCGTCCATAGTGATTGATGACTTTGAGGATGAGCTTGCGCTGATAGTCAATACAGTGTCTGATGGCTTGTTCATAATTACGGGATGTTGCCATGCCGGAATCATAAATACCATTAAATATTCCAGAAAAATTACAGGTATTCATAATGTCAAAGGTGTGATAGGAGGTTTGCATCTGATTGATGCGAACATTTTCAGGATGGAGACCACCAGAAATTTTCTCAGAACCTTGTCTTGCGATGTCATAGCCCCGCTACACTGCTCAGGACTATCCGAAACCTGTTACCTGAGGAGAGAATTGGGCGATAGCGTCAAATTTCCGGGAGTTGGTGAAACAGTTCAAATTATTTGATTGTCTATGGTTTTAACTTGGTTCTTCTCGCGCAATCTTGTCCCACGGACCTGGCGCCAGTTGAAATTACAAACACATCTGATGCAATTTAACGGAGTTATATTTGGGCTCCAGGAAATTAAAAATTCATTTTCCTTTCATTCTGAAGATTGTTTTTCTTGCAATACTTCTGTGCCAGGCAGCCTTAAGTCTGGGGGCTGAACGAAAAGAATCCACGAGTATTGAAAACAGCGGTAATCTTCCTTCAGCCATTACTGAGTTGGGCAATATTTCCAATTCCAGGGAAGAAACCGGTAGTGAGGATCTCGGTCCGGTAGGCATCAAGCTCTTTGATGAGGTGATGCGTTTGATCCAGAACCATTACGTGTCGAGCTATCCTAAGAAACATATACTGAAAGATACTATCAACAAACTGGTGTTTTCTCTTGAACCTCTATGCGCTGAACGCACGCCCAGGTTTGATGAGTGTACTGGAACTCCCGAATCCTGTTTTGCAGAAATTATAAGATCTATCTCCAGGCGCTGCAGGATAAAAGAACAACAGGTAACACAGATGGCGCTGGAGATAATTCTCAGGAATCTCGATCAATACTCGGGCATACTCGATCCCAGGATGATCAACGAACTGAAGATAAGCGCAGAGGGCAGGTTTGGTGGAATCGGGATGGTAGTGTCAGCCAAAAATGGCTCTTATGTAGTCATCTCTTCTGTTGAGGGCTCTCCGGCGCATGAAGCCGCGATTGGGCCCGGTGATATAGTAATCTCGATAGATGGCAAATCGCTCCAGGGTCTTCCTTTGCATGAGGCTTTGGGGCTGGTGAGAGGACCTTCCGGATCTTTGATCAAGATGAAGGTCCAAAATCACTCAACAGGTGAAATTCGCAACCTGGAAATGCGAAGAAAAATCATCCAGGCGCCTCCGGTGAAATATACTATTTTGAATCATGGCATTGGTTACATCAGGATAATAAATTTCCAGACCAACACCCGCACGGAAGTTGAAAAAGCTCTCAAATCCCTTGTGCAGAATTCCGGGGGAAGTTTGTCAGGTTTGATCCTAGACCTGAGGGACAATCCCGGAGGGTTATTTACTGAGGCCATCCGGGTGGCAGAGTTATTTGTGAAAGCAGGGGTAATAACATCGCTACAGGGCAAGGATAGAAGATTCAGCCGGGTGTTCAGTGTGACCAGGGACGGGCCATTCTCCGGAATACGCCTTGTAGCCCTGATCAACAAGGGATCGGCAAGCGCTTCTGAGGTTTTGACCGGCGCACTGCTGGCAAACCCGAATGTTTTGGTGATGGGGGAACGTAGTTTTGGCAAGGCCTCGGTTCAAAATGTTTTTCCCCTTTCCGGAGCAATGGCCCTAAGACTTACTACGGCCCACTATTTTACGTCAGATGGACGTGATATTGAGGGAAAAGGATTGGAGCCGGACATTCCTTTGGCTTATCATAATATTTCTAATCAGGACAAAACGAAGAATGCCGACATCAGTGAGGTTCTCAAAGATCCTGAAGTAAAAACTGCAATGAATCGTTTATTATCGCCAATTTTCCCGATACAACTGGTATTTAACAATCTTTTCTAACATTGGAAATTAGCTATGCGCCCGCACTTGGCGAAAGTTGATAAGATAAAAAGAATGCTTTATTTTTGTCTTGATTTTGTGAACTATTTTGTGTATGGTTTCTTTGCCTTTCGAATGAAAGGAAGTCATTTAATTATTAGTTTGGTTTAGATTGAGGAGGTTTACGGGGCAATGAGCTTGCCGGCAGGCCATGCACGACGTCTGTTTCTGGGATTCACTTGCTCTATAATGTTTCTGGTGGTTTTTGCGGTTTTGGTGGCATACAACACCGAGGCGGAATCTTCCAGTTATGTTAAATCATCAGTAGACGAGTATCCTTTAACGATAGGCATATACACAGCCAATCCCGAGGAGACGATAGCATTTTACAGAAAGCTCGGGTTCCGGTCTTCCGATGGACTTTCCAAAGGACTGGACGTATTTTCCATGGAGAAAGAAGGCACACCTTACAAGCTCGAGATACTTCACAGTCGGTCTGCCAATAAGGCGGAATTGTCGGGTGGAGTATCCGGTATGAGTTTTAAGGTCAATGATCTGACAGAATCCGTAAGCGATCTTCAGAATAAGGGCCTTCGGTTCGTTGAGACGGATGGCAAAAGGGACGGAGTTAATTACGCATCCTTGAATGACCCCAATGGAATAAGCATAAAACTGTTTCAACCGTAAGTATGATATCCGGACTGTTGCAGAATATCTGAACGAGCCTGATTTTTATCAGGCTCGTTTTTGTTCTGTACTATTAGTACTGTCCAAGCTCACTATTGACTTTCTCAATATCTGAAACTTCCAGTCTGAAGGGAAAGTTTCTAATGTCATTGCCTGGTTTTTCGTTTCCGTACGGCCTGTTACAGGCTGTCCTTCCATCAAGACCGGGACATCCCGATGTTTCAAAGGGTTCTCCCGAGCTTATCGCATCGGTGAGTTCCTGTTCTGAAACTCCAAAAGTTCTGATTCGATCCAAAGAATCAAAAATCATGTCTTCATATTGGGATTTGTTGTTATCAATTAGCCAGCGGGCAAGCTGAATCCTGCGGTAGACTCCCATTGGGGGAGGAGATACCAATTCCATTCGGGAATGTTTTTCCGGAAAGAAGGAGAACAAATGAGTAAATCCTCCTGATTGATGAGCTCTGTTGATGGAAAACACCATTTCTTTTTCAGTTTCTCCCAACCCGCAGATCAAATGGACTCCGGACTTACCCTCCCCAAAAATACGGAGACTATCCTCATAAACTTTCCAATACGTATTCCAGCGATGCGGTCCGTTCACTGCCTTACCTCTAAGCTGTTCAAACAATTCCTCAGTTGCGCAATCGATAGCCACTCCTATTCTGTCAACTCCGGCCTCTTTCAAACTCTTCAGGTCATCTCTTTTTAGAATAGTAGGAGAAATCAGCGCTGAAACCATTTTATTCGTGGAGGAAACAATTTTCCTGCATATTTTTAGGGTATCCGCAACACTTTTCGGGTGCGTTATCATTGATATGCATACTCGGCTGACCTTTTCGGATGTGTTTTTTATTGCTTCAATCACCGCATCGGTTTCAAAAGTTTTCCATGGAACCCTGATAAAACTTCCGCCACTCACTTCACGGTATTTCTCTCCAGCTAACCCGCAAAAGGAGCAATTAGCCCGGCAACCATCCGTATATGTCAGGAGAATGTTGATACATCCCAGACGAGCATTTCTATAAAACCACCCCTTCGTGAAGTTGAGCGTCATGGCTGCCGCAAGAGACAATCTTACATATTCAGGGCTTTGTTTTATTTCATCATTCCATTTTACAGACTGGGCTGTATTCATTGTTTTTCCCTCTGATTGTGTTGGAATAAGAACTGTTTGCAATTTTTCCTTATCATTTCAGAAATTAGTTTATCGAACAGCATGAACTTTCGTGCCTGATTTTAAGTCCACGTGACTGGGCAAGTTCTATAGCCTTATCCGCAGCAAGCGCTATGGAGTTGACTCCAGCCTTGACTGCCAGAAGATCAACCATCTCCTTGTATTTCCCTCCAGGCCGAGCGCAACCCAATGAGGCGAGGGTCTGTGGCATCTCAAAACGCGCCTTGATCAAAAAACTCCCAACTTCTTCCGGATCAGGTGGGATTACTTTTTCCATCGGGGTATTTTTCATGGGGTTCAGGATTACTACCACATATTTTCTTATGGGGTATTTTTTAATAATTTCAAGAGCCCTGTACTCACCGACGATCTTTCCGAAATGTATCCCCATGATCACATGGGGTGCGATTTCTATTCCAGATTCCGCCAATGCGTCCATTGTCTTGATGGTAGTAATATTTCCATCCGTTAAATGATAAATATCCAGCGCGGTTTCTTCCGAACCCATTACGTCTACGAGCGCCTGATCGACTCCGGCTTTTTTCAGGAGTTTTGCCGTTTTTCCGTCAAGCTGCCCGGGATGTATCGAAATTTTAAGGTCTGTTCGTCTCTTTATTTCAGAAATTGTCCAGGCAAAAACTTCCCACGGTAAGCGGCCCTCTGAGTTGCAGCCCCCGGTTAACAGAATTCCGATATCGCCACGCTGTTGAGCCTTGAGAGCATAGCTCAACAACAAATCGGGAGCGTTGGCCTTTGGCATGGATTGTAACAAAAGCCCCTTGCAATGCTCGCAACCAAGACCGCATTCCCCGGCGGTTATAGAAACAGCGTGATACTTTCCCCTAGTCCCATTATAAACGAACATGCCGGGGGTATAAACCGTCAGCGTATCTCCGTGATTTGAACGCGACAAACCCCAGGATATGTCATATTCATTTTCCATCGTTAGTTCTTTCACGAACCCTTTTCCTGTATCCACCGAAAGCAATCCATGTCTCTGAAAGAATGGATTTCATGCTTTCAGATTTCCACATACCCGTCATTAACTTCCGTTTGGCGACGGCGTGGTTAAGCGGACCTGAATAAAGGCTCCTGATAAGCTTTTCATACGATTCCAGCAATTCCGCTTTGCCGCGTTTAATCGCCTCCACGGCTACCAGCGCTGCTTCGCGCCCTGAAATCATGGCCTGCGGAACTCCCGCTCCTGTTACTGGATGAGTTAAACCGGCAGCATCCCCAACCAGCATGATGTTTCCCCTGACTATCTCATTCCTGATGCCGGATAACGGTATCAATCCGATGGACCTGGAGAAAATTCCCGGCTTTACCGCTCCGCAACCAATGAAGAAATCCAGGAAAAAATCGAGCGTTTGCTTGGGGCGCCCTTCTTTATGAGCTAACATCCCCAATCCAAGATTTGCTGACATTCCTTTTGGGAATATCCATCCATATCCGTGGGTTATCTCTTTGTGAAAAAAAACCGTTGTCCGTTTTAGCTCCTGAGTTAATGGAACCTGATACTGCACACCCACAAGGAATTCCGGGGTAATGGATGACATGCTTCCTGCAATTGCGGAGTTGGGACCGTCTGCTGCAATCACTATCCGGGGCTCTATCCTCATGTCCTGATGTTGATGTCTTACGACAAAGGATTGATCATATTGTTTGAGCAGCCTTGCGTCGCACAGAACCAACGCTCCATTAGAAGCCGCGTCTTTTGCAAGGCTCATGTCCAAGACCTGTCTGTCGATTATATATCCTGGCGAAGGTGTTAATAAACTTTCCAATTGATCTTTGGCTTTTTCGAAAGGCTCTTCCCTCTTTTCACCAGGCCAGGCGCCCCATCCGATGTTTGATATTCCATTTAGACGGGGATGAAAGGAGCTTTTTCGTGGCAAGTCTTCTTGAAATATTATGGTTTCCATGAAATCAACCTGTTGCTGGATAATTTTTGGGCTTAGGTTGAATTCAGCAAGAAGCTTCTGGGGAATGAACTCACCACAATGCGGTTTTTCACCGAGACGTTTTTTCTTATCAATTAATAGAACATCAAGGCCGTGACTGGCGGCAACGCCGGCGGCCACCGATCCGGCAGGGCCCGCTCCTACAACAAGAAGATCGCATTTAATTGTCTTTCGAATCATGCAAACGCCTTAGAATCTTTTCAATAAGACCGACATTCAAATAAGTCTTGTTGTCAAACCGCCCCTTGTATGCCAACGACCCCTTTCCAAGATCATAACATGTCGTGGAATCGAGGTTAATGAGTATCCCGGCTGCATTGATTCCAGCCATCTCCGCCTGATGTTTTGAAAAAAAAGCCTCACAGCAGGAACCGACATAAACTTCTGTCTTGCCTGCGCAGTTTGTTTTGATGATATCCATCAGATGTTCGAAACTCTGAACTGTCAAAGGCTCGAGACCATACCTTCGCGCCACATCAAAACAGCTCCCGATTTCGCATTCCCCGCATTCGGAACATCCGGGAATCTCGCGGTAATCACATTCCACATTTTTCGAACAGTATGGAAGCAGAAGCCATTTTGGAACAGCGCGGCCAAGCTCATCAGGCGCCAGATTGACAAAAAAAAGTTCATTTGCGTCATTAAGACTGATTTGATCATCCGCTATTTTGAGGCGCTGCACAGCTTCGGCAAGCGCTGTGGCGACTTCATAAGGCTCAACTCCAAGGATCTTGCCATCATAGGAATCAAAGAAACTGATTACCGATTGCAGGATTATTTCTTTTTCGGGTTTCAAACCTACAAGACTGGCTTCCAGATCGCGAGTCAGTCTGACCGGAATGGCAAAAAAATCTCCGGCGACTAGAACCTTCTGTATCCTTTTGCG
>CAITZA010000108.1 GCA_903896745.1 uncultured Desulfomonile sp.
ATTGAGTCAGATGTTGTTTCCTGGGGCCTCTTCTGTGGATATGTTAGGCAGCTCCCTGATCAAACTGGCTTCCCTTTCACCGACTTTTGACCAGAGCGCAAATTGCCTGAGTGTTCTCGATTCACATGAGAGCCTGCGGTCTTTTGGGAAGCTGGCTTCAGAACCGATTAACCTTTACACAAATTTTCTGATCGAGGTTCACAAGTCCGCCTTTACCGTTAACCTTTCTGGTTTCAAAGAGAATGGCGAGAAGAATCTTCTTTATACTTGCCGTGCAGGTCTGGGGTCTCCAGAATACCCAACCCCTAAGGGAACTTTTTACATACTAAGAATTTTTGACGACAACCCCCTATGGATACCCCCCCAGGACCGTGAATGGGCAGCTGGTGAGGTTCCAAGTCGTACAGTTTATGGTGGGCACATGATGCCTTTTTTTTCAAAGTTTTCTGCCCTGTCAAACAGGCGTACTGAAATAGTGATTGACGATGAGGATGTTGTGGCCGCTCCGATAAAGATGGTTGATGCTGGCGCATACAGAATTCATGGCACTAATTCGCCATGGAGTATTGGTTCAGGTCAGTCTCATGGATGTGTCAGGCTGTTGAACAAGACAGTAGCTCAACTTGCCGATACCTTAAAAATGTATGTTGGAACCACCACTAGGGGACAGACGGCGAACGGCGTCTACATAAACCTCGCGAAACCGGTGAAATTGGTTTTGTATTAACAGCCGGAATGTCAGGGCGATCTGGTTGACCGTTCCTGCATTTTTATGAAATTAAAGGATATTTCTGCCCAGGCGTCGTTTTATCTCGGCAAATGTCAGACTGAAAGACAATGGTCTTCCATGCGGGCAAACCCTCGGGGAGTTGTTTTCATCCAAGGCTTTTAGCAAGGCAATTATCTCATCGTTTCGCATCTGCGTCGATTCTTTCACAGACGCCTTGCATGCGACGGTCTTGAAAAGTTCTGTCATCATTTCCTCGGGTTTTGGCTTCAGACCGGTTTCAAGCATTGTCCCTACCAAATCCCTGATCAAGTCTTCTGCATCAGAGTCCCTGATCCAGACGGGGCATGCCTTGACAACAAAATCGTTTTCTCCAAACTCTTCATAAACAATTCCTGACGACGATAGTATTTCCTGGTTTGCTCTAAGCAATTCAGCCTCAACCGGTGTTAGGGTTATGACTTTTGGGATGAGCAGGTTCTGGGATTCCACGACTTCCAACCCCGCTTGCGCTCGCAACAGGGAATCAAACACTAACCGTTCGTGAGCCGCGTGGTGATCCAGAAACAATATTTCATCGTCATCATGCAGGACTATGAATGATCCGGGTATCTTGCCTAATACGCTGAGATCGGAATATGCCTTGGTTCCAGGTCTAACGATGTCCCGTTCGGTTGATGAAGAGACCGTCTTGTTTAACTGGCTTGAAAAGTCCGGAGCTAAAAAGTTGGGCGCCTGCTCCATTGGAAAAGAGGAGATTTCCTGCGTGTTGGTTTTGGCCAATCCGGCGAACATTTCAGGAAAACGCTGAATGCTTCTCGGAGAGTTACGGGGAGAATCATAGAGCGCCTGAGTCACCGAGTGGTTGATCAGGTCAGCGACTTTCGACGGGTTTAGGAAACGAACTTCATTTTTCTGCGGATGCACATTGACGTCCACGTCTTCTGGGGCAACATCAATGAACAGAACTGCCAATGGATACCTGCCGCGTTCCATAAGCCCGGTAAAGGCCCTGTTCAAAGCCGAATTAACTAGTTTATCCTTTACGGGTCTCTTGTTGACAAAAGTCAGGATGGATCGCATCGTCGAACGGGCATAAGGTGGTTTTGCGACATACCCATGAACGCGCATATCTCCCTCCGAACCGTCAACGCTGATCAGATTTTCTCGAACGTCTCTCGAAAAGATACTGTTAATTCTGTCCAGGACACTTTTGACGGGGCCTGATTCTATCTTGACCCGACCGTCCTCAGAATATTTGAATCCGATAGAGGTATTAGCCAAAGCAATTCTTAGAATCAGGTCATGAACATAACCAGATTCCAAAGCCTTACCCTTGAGATATTTCGCCCTCACCGGTGCGTTGAAAAAAAGATTCCGTACCTCCAGGATTGAGCCTCGCCCTACACCAAGTTTATCGGCCCTCTTGAGTGTTCCTCCCTCTACAAGTATTTCCATTCCCTCTGATTCGGAGTCATCCTTTGTGACGAGCCGTAATCTTGATACAGAGGCTATGCTGGCGAGAGCCTCACCACGAAAACCCAATGTGGGAACACCTATTAGGTCCTTCTCGGTTCTCAATTTGGACGTAGCGTGTCTCTCCAGGGCCAGGAAAGCGTCATCATTTGACATGCCAATCCCGTCATCCCTGATACGGATCAATTTTTTCCCGCCATTCTCTATTTCTATCGAAATATGCGATGCCTTGGCGTCAATTGCATTTTCCAACAATTCCTTGACAACGGAGGCAGGTCTCTCGACAACCTCTCCTGCAGCGATTCTGTTAATAACGGTTTCGTCCAGTACATTAATAATAGATGACATTTCCGGTAATTATCTTTGTTTGTCCCTGTGATGCGTAACCCAAATTATATTATAACCCGTCCCGAGGTATTTAGTTTGCTTTATGTCTGTGGCTGGAGTTTCTTCACAAGTTCGTAAGCCCTTGCCGTAGCGGTCCTTCCCCTAGGTGTGCGATCCACAAAACCTTCCTTGACCAGATAAGGCTCGTATACGTCTTCGAGCGTATCTTTTTCCTCACCAATTGAAGCGGCCAATGTTTCAATGCCCACCGGACCACCGTCAAATTTATATATGATTGTTTCAAGGAACTTCCTGTCCATGGTGTCAAGACCGAACGCATCGACATCGAGCATGTCCAGAGCCTTTTGGGCTGTACTCTTGTCAATAATTCCAGAACCTCTAACCTGGGCAAAATCTCTGACCCTTCTGGCCAGTCTGTTGGCAACTCGTGGAGTGGACCTTGATCTGGTGGCAATTTCTCTGGCCCCTTCATGATCTATGTCCACACGCAGTATTCTCGCAGACCTCTTAACAATTTGAGTAAGTTCATCATTTGTATAGAAATCCAGATGAAATATGACCCCGAACCTGTCTCTTAACGGGTTGGTGAGCAAACCGCTACGTGTGGTAGCCCCGACGAGAGTAAATGGACATATCTCGAGTTTGATTGTGCGTGCGCTAGGTCCCTGTCCTATGATTATGTCGAGCGTGAAATCCTCCATGGCAGGATACAAAATTTCTTCGACTACAGGGGAGAGTCTGTGTATTTCATCAATAAACAAAACATCCTGAGCTTCCAGATTGGTGAGGATGGCCGCCAGGTCTCCGGGTTTTTCCAATATGGGGCCCGATGTTGTCCTTATTTGGGCCCCCATTTCTCTTGCAATGATTCCGGCCAGGGTCGTCTTGCCCAATCCCGGAGGACCGTGAAACAGTATGTGATCCAATGCCTCTCCACGTTTTTGGGCTGCCTCCATGAACAGAGAAAGATTATCCTTGATCCTTTCCTGACCAATGTACTCATTCAAACTCCTCGGTCGCAGTCCTCCCTCGTTTTCGCGCTCTTCGGGTAAAGAACTGGCAGATATAACGCGCTCAGAACTCATTCATCCTCATATCTAAGGGTATTGCCCACATTATGCGTAAAAACATTCTCATCTTTGGCCTCTGAAAGCTTACATTCACATCTGTTTACTAGCCGCTGAAGTTTTTGGCAAGCGCCATGTCTTGACCTTTGATGTTTTTCGTGAATATTGAAAGATTGTCACTTACGTGATAGTCAAGAAATGTCATATAAAACAATATGCCTGTAATGTGTGACAACTATTCGGACTCAGTGATTGCAGTATTTGCCTGACCTCAATAGAAGGCAGGCTCAAGATTTTTATAAAAAAAGCTATACGGAGGGTTAGTGTAATGTCTGGCCACAATAAATGGAGCACCATCAAGCACAAGAAAGGCGCGGCGGATGCTAAGAGAGGCAAGGTATTTTCAAAAATCATCAAGGAAATTACAATAGCGGCAAGAATGGGCGGTGGAGACCCGGAGGGTAACCCCAGGCTGCGCACTGTTCTTAATGCCGCCAGAAACGCCAACATGCCAAAGGACAATATTGACCGAGCCATCAAACGTGGCACAGGTGAAATTGCAGGTGTAACTTATGAGGAAATAACTTACGAAGGATACGGTCCCGGAGGGGTAGCCGTTCTCGTTGAAGCTCTCACAGACAATAAAAACCGAACCGTAGCCGAAATAAGGCATATCTTTGACAAATATAATGGCAACTTGGGTGAAACCGGATGTGTTAGCTGGATTTTCGAAAAAAAGGGCGTGATAGATGTTCCGGCGCAAGGCCTTACTGAGGACCAGGTCATGGAACTCGCTTTAGAGAATGGGGCCCAGGATGTGAAGATGGAAGATGGTATGTTTGAAATCACTACAGACCTTTCGGAATTTGAAGTGGTTCGCAAGGCAGTTGAGGACATGGGCTGGAAAATTGAAGAGGCCTCAATAACGATGATACCCCAGAACAGTGTTAAGCTTGAGGGAAAAAAAGCCGAGCAAATGCTTAAAATGATGGATGTTTTGGATGATCACGACGACCTTCAGAACGTATACGCCAACTTTGACATTTCGGAAGAAGAAATGATTAAACTGTCAGCCTGAAATGTCTGATAAATTTCCTATAATATGTAATTTAATGCTATTTCCCCGTAAGATTTTGTGACACTAGGGTTAATTCATGTTAAGGCTTGATGCGATTTGAACCACGGCTAAGGACATTTGATTTGCTTATAATTGGTGTTGATCCGGGAAGCATAATCACTGGATATGGAATCGTAGAGAAAATCGGCCCGGTTACCAGATTCAGGGCAGGTGGAGTTATCAAAACTCCCAAAACAAATTCCCAGTCAAAAAGACTTTACGCTCTTCACTGTGAATTGGATGAAGTGATAAAGAGTCACAGGCCTGAAACCATGGTAGTGGAATCCCTATTTTATGCGACTAACAGCCAGAGCCTGATCAAGCTTTCACAAGCCAGGGGGATTATCTTGGCTCTCGGCGAGGCAAACGGACTGGATGTTGTTGAATATAGTCCTCTTGAAATCAAGAAAGGCCTTACTGGATATGGTCGGGCCGACAAGGCGCAAGTCATGTTTATGGTTTCAAAAATACTGGGCATAAAGGATTTGAATTCTCCGGACCAATCGGACGCCCTAGCGATGGCATTATATCACTCACATATAGCTCGACCCATTAAAGTGCTAAAATGATTGCATGTCTCAGAGGAAACATAATTAACAGAAGCATAAACCGAGTCATTGTAGATGTACAAGGGGTAGGGTACGATGTTTCAGTCTCCCTGCCCACCCTGGAATCCCTACCTCGTGAAGGTGAGGCTTTCTTGTACGTTCATACTGCAATGAGGGAAAACTCCCTGGAGCTTTACGGTTTTTCTTCTCCCGAAGAAAAAATTCTGTTTGAAATGCTAATAAGTATTTCTGGCATCGGTCCTCGCACTTCGCTAAATATTTTATCTGGAATACCTCATGATGTTTTTAGAATCGCCGTCCTGGAGAGCGACATTCAGAAACTGTCCTCTATCCCGGGTATAGGTAAGAAATCAGCCCAGAGGATAGTGCTGGAACTAAGGGAAAAACTAAAAAAATCGCACGTTATTGCAGGTATTTCGTCGTTGGAAGGGTCAGGAACCAGTGTCCAGTCCGATCTCATTTCTTCTCTGGTCAATCTGGGCTATAAGGAGAAACTTGCAGAGGCGATGGCTGCCAATGTAATCAAGGACAACGGATCGAACATTGATCTGGAATCAGCCCTCAAACTTGCGCTAAAAAAGCTTGTAAACTGAAACCTGTTTTGCTTGAGGACATTTGTCCGGCGGAATTTCTGATTCTCCTTACGGAACGTCGATTTCAGACCGGCAATTAGGGAAAATGACCCCTTGAATGGTTGGGCCTGGTTTTAAGATTCTGTTTTTCATACTGTCTTGGTAGAAATCCCAAAGGGGGCTAACAATGCGTTTTCTTGTAATAGGTGGAGACGCCGCCGGCATGAGCGCGGCATCGAGGGCTAAGAGAAACCTGCCGGACCTTGATGTCACCGTCTTGGAGCAAACTGGAGATGTCTCTTATTCTGCTTGCGGCATGCCTTACAATATTGCCGTTCCCGAAAGAGTAATGGACGATCTGGTTGTTCGAAAAGCCGAAGTGTTCAGATCCAAGCAGGGGATAGACTTGAGACTTGGTCGAAAGGCTGTAGCGATAGACGTTCACTCCAGGAAGGTTATCCACGTCGGAAAAGATGGTGATTCTGAAGAGACATATTACGACAGGCTTCTTGTAGCCACCGGCGCAAGACCAGTAATTCCGGATATTCCCGGCGTCAGTTTGCCAGGCGTCCTGGCGCTGAAATCCCTTGACGATGGCAGAGCCCTCAAAGAATACATAGCTGGGAACAATGTGCGAAAAGCCATCATAATAGGAATGGGTTATATCGGACTCGAGATGGCTGAGGCGCTTCACGCCAGAGGGATAAGAGTTGAAATGATAAAACCTTCAAAAAGGTTTATCCCTTACCTGCCTCCAGAGATGTCCGATGTTGTAAGCTCTGAGCTGACGGAAAAGGGCATCGTATTACATTTCGGGGGGGAGATTGAAGCCATCGAAAAGACGTCAGAAGGTTTGACTTTGAAAACCAGCCTTGGCCCTCTCGATTGTAACATGGTTCTTGTTAGTGTTGGGGTAGCTCCAAATTCCGAAATTGCTCGAGACGCAAATATATCTCTCGGCCCGAATTCCGCTATTGCAGTTGACAAGCGACTCAGGACATCTAACCCCAACATTTTTGCCGCTGGTGATTGTGCTGACGCTTTTCATGTAGTGACTGGAAAGAGAGTATGGATTCCCTTGGCGCTAAGGGCCAATAGAGCAGGGTGGGCTGTCGCTGACAACCTCACTGGAGACAATGTGGAATTGCCTGGAATTGCAGGCAGCGCCGTTTTCAAGGCGCTTGATATGCAGGTCGCCCGAACAGGTTTGTCTCTGGATGAGGCCTTAAAGGAGGGGTTTGACGCTGTAGATGAGGTCATAAAAAGTCGATCCAGAGCTCACGCTCATCAGGGGAATCAGACTATTCATGTCCAACTGATTGCAGACAGAAAAACACGAAAATTACTAGGCGCTGCAATGGTCGGTCGAGAAGGTTGCGCCCACAGAATTAATTCAGTGGCGGTTGCCCTCCACGCCGGAATGAAGGTTGACGAATTCTTCCAGACTGACATGGCATACGCTCCGCCATTTTCTCCGGTTTGGGATCCTTTGTTGACAGCTGCAAACCAGTTGTTGAAAAAATTGTAAGTATATCTCGAAAAAGTTTTTTGGGACAAAATTCAGTGGGCCCGGCAACGGGGCCCACCATCCGTATGTTATTGAAATGCTAGGATACAAACGTCAGAGTTCCAAACCGGACCGATGCGCGTTCGCCTGATTAGGAACAACTGCAATGACATCATTAATTTTAGTTGTAGTACATGGTGTTATTAATATGTAGTCTGTATCAGTAAAATGCCATGAATAAGACTTATGTGCAATTTGATTAATGTTGTCGATATGTTGCGCATATTTTTGTTTGACACATCTCTGATCCGGGAATATTCTATCTTATAGATATTAACAATTACGGAGGCCCCAATGAAGATCAGAAAAGTTGTGAAGGTTACAAAAGGTATGTGCAAGTGCAAGAGCTCTTGCTGATTGAAGGCCGGCAAAGATTCATCCGGCGATAAAGAGAAATTACATGAGTGTGATCAAGCCGGATGAATGGATTTGCCGAGAAAATTGCTCTTATTATAAACCAAATCGTATAGAACTGGAAAGATGTCGCGGATACACCCTGGCGACGGACATCTTTGAATTAAAGCCTCCGATCCAACCCCATGATGAACCGGAGGCTTTTGATCCTCTTTTTGAAAAATCGTTTCTTCGATCAAACGTGTGCGAAGCCTGCCCTTTCTACATAGATGACTGTGATTTTACATCCGTAACTCCCCCGAAAAATTGCTTGCCCTGCGGTGGCCTCATAGCTTTGTCGAAAGCCTTGAAAGGCAATCGGCTTGGTCTGGCCGACGTACGGCTTGCCAATTTGAAAAACCTTGGGGATCAGGCCTACTTGAGGATTAGCGATGAAGCTTCTTTGAAACAACTTGAGCAACCTCATATATACAGCATTGTAAATGACGAACTGTACGAGGTCAACGAGGATGGGTATGAGTTCTTAACCAACTGCAACGGGTTGAGTACAGTTGAATCGTTATGTCCGGATCGGGAATTCCTGGAATTCTGTGTTTCGGAAGGGCTTGTGAGCGCATCGGGTAGACCAGACCAAAAGAAAATGGTTCTGGGAACATCCCCTGACCCGTCCCTGAGATACCTCGAATGGCTCGTAACTTACAGGTGCAACCTCGAATGCGCCCATTGTTATTTGGGTGAAGATAGACCTGAGGATTTTCCCGAACATCTTATAGTCCCATTGCTGCAGGAATTTAGCACGATGCAGGGGTTAAGGGTTTTGGTTAGTGGAGGAGAACCGACTCTTTATAGGGGCTTCAGAAAGCTAAACGAATTAATACCCCAGTTTCCTCTGCGTTTTGTATTGTTGAGCAATGGCATGGTCGTTGACGATAACTTAACCAGTTTACTAAACTTTCATGAGATTCAGATAAGCCTTGACGGAATGGAAAAGGGCCATGAGTCGATTAGGGGGAATGGTTCATTTCAAAGGGCCTTGAAGGCCATGGAATCCATAAAAAATGCGGGCCTTGATCTGTCCATAGCGACGATGATCCATTCAGGCAATTTGGACGAATGGGAAGACATGCGACAACTTCTCGAGAGTTTTGAAATACGTGAATGGAGCATTGATTATCCATGCGTGAAAGGACGTTTTCAGAATCATCCGGAATTGGAAGTTGATGTCCTGGAAGCCGCCAGGAGGATGGAATATGGATTTGGTGGGTCGTATCATGGCGCTTCAGCCGGATGGACCTGCGGACGCCATCTTGTTGCGGTCTTACCTAACGGGGATGTTTGTCGATGCGGGTTGTATCCGGAAAAAAGGTTGGGAACTGTGCAAGACGGTTTGTTGAAAGCATGGAAAAACGTCGGACATATCCCCATTGAGGCCACAAAATGTAAGGGCTGCGGTCATTCGAGCGAATGTGGCGGTGGATGCAGGTATCGCGCAGGGGAACATCTGGAGCGCGATCTCATCATGTGCGCCCTCTACGGTGAGCCTGTTGAACCGTAACAACATCTTAAAGCAAATGATCCATCACATTTCTTCGTTTTAATCCGAGTTTCTTCATCAGGTGTTTTAGCGCATCACGTGTCATACCCAGAGATTCCGCCGTCCTCGTAACATTACCGCCAGTGTTTATAAGAGTTTCCTTAATCAGTGACTTTTGCACGTCACTTGTGACCTCTCTGATCGAACAGTTTTTGTTTATGTCCTTCTTGAGTCTGTCACGACCGTGGTTTGAGAGGTTCAAGAGCTTTTTGATCTCAATCAGATGTTGCTCTTTTATGTTGCCTTTCCCTGAAAGAATTAGGGCTCTCTCAAGGACATTCTTCAATTCCCTTATGTTTCCGGGCCAATCGTAACCCTGCAGAATTTTCATGGCCTTGGGGTCTATGAAAGGAAGTTCGTTCAAACCGAGCTTTTTGGCCAAACCCGCCGATATGTCCGCGCATAACTCAGGTAGATCTTCTATCCTTTCCCTCAGGGGAGGGATCAGGATAGTAAAAACGTTAATACGGAAAAACAGATCATTCCTGAAATTTCCCCGTTCCACTTCTATGAGAAGATTCTTGTTGGTAGCCGCCAGGATACGAGCATCTATATTTATTAGTTTTTCACCTCCTACCCTGGTGAACGAGTGAGTATCCATGAAAGTGAGGAGTTTTGCCTGGAGGGTTAGCGAAAGTTCACCAATTTCATTAAGTAATAAGGTCCCAGCTTCCGCGAGTTCCAGTAACCCGCGCTTTCTCATTCGTGATCCCGTGAAAGATCCTGCCTCGTGACCAAACAACTCTGACTCTGCGAGGCTCGGAGGTAATGCGGCGCAATTAACCCCAAAAAAGGGACTCCCGGCCCTGCGGGATTTCTCATGAAGGAATTTCGCAAGATAATCCTTGCCACTACCGCTTTCCCCAAGGAAGAGAACGGTGCTTTCGGTCCCCGCAACCAGTTCTACCTCTCGAAGTGTTTTCTGATAAGCAGGGGAGGCTGATCTGGCAGGAAAAGTGATTTTTTTTACCGTTTGGGCTTTTCTTTCGGTTATGTCGCGAGCGATTCCACACAAGCCGGTAACTTCGCCAGCCTCATCCCTGATCGGAACACGTATGCAGTTAAGAACAATCTGTCTGTCCCCAA
>CAITZA010000109.1 GCA_903896745.1 uncultured Desulfomonile sp.
CCAGTCGGACTACTCCTTTAACCGAAGTGGCCGGAATAAAAGGGATTCCCATGTTCCATTCAAATAGAAAGCCTTTCTCTGTAGGGTGTTCGTTCCCCAATCCGATTACCAGTGATGACTGAAGCTCTGCCTCAAAGGTCCGGGTAACATAACCGAGTTTTGAATATGACAGGGAAAGCTTTGCCATGTCGTCATGTTTGGATTTCATCAAATCAAGCGCCGACTTGTGATTCCAATGCCCCTTGACTGAAACGTTATCTTTTTTGGTTTTGATCTTGTCTTTTACCATATAAGGGACTTCACGAAATATAGTTTGATCACCGTTGAACAGTGCAATGCTGACAGACAGGTTTTCGAGCTGGACATTTGGATCGCACCTGTCTTTATCATGTCTTAATACAGTAAGGTCAGACATAGAACATGACCATTGTTCTCCCCTCTCCCATGAATCGTTGTTAGATTCCCGGTCCACAACGCATAACCACTTGTTGAAATAGAGGCCAAAATTAAAACTGCCGGATGGAATATCCCCGAGGCATTTATTGACTTCACGGGATACTGGCCTTAGAGCTATGGTCTTTTTCTGTTCCATTGTCCCTCCTACCTTTTGCTCAACAGATCGGCATTGGCGTAACGCTTGACCCATTCCAGCAGGGCGAGGGTTTCCTCCTGCATGTGTAGATATTCTGACTGGGGCATTTCAGAGATCACCGTCATGGCTGCTGGAGGGTCATTTTTCGTGAGTTTCCCCTGATTGACATGCCACTGTGTAATGATTTTGAAGGCCTGAAAATGAGGAGTTTTGTCATCCAGCTTCGAGTTCTTGGTGGCTTTGGACAGCAAAAAGGCTAGAGTCTGCCCGAAGCCATTCTGAAGAATCATGGCGGGAAGACTGGACGCCAGTTTGTCAAATTTGGGAATACCCTGGTTTTCCAGTTGTATTACCTGATCTAAAGCATAAGCTGATCTTTTCTGTGCCAGAGTCGTGTTCATTTGCCACCCCCTGAGATTTCGGTGGCAGATTTCCAGGAGATTTCCATTAGGCCCCTGCCGAGTGAGGCGTCACCCCCTAACTGAATGTGAGTGGATACTGCGTCCTTGACGTGACCCTTTATGACCTCTCCCAAAACTGGAGTTTTTTCGGTCCTTTCGTCGAAGAAAAAAACAACCGAATACAGTGCGGAATCTGACGGGAGCAGTTCCTGATACCTTAGGGAACCATCCTGAGCTGTTCCTGTTTCCATCTTGATCTTGATCTGAGGCTGGATTTCAGTAGCGGTTCTGACGATGAAGGCATAGTCATTATCGGAAACAAGAATCAGCCTTTTCACCCTCGGGACAAGCTTATCCAACAACAATGCGATCGACTTTGATGAATCCGGAGCGGGCGCCACATCTATACACAGATCCTCGAGAATGATTTTGTCCGGCTTTTTGAGATAACCATCCTTGTCGAGAATTACGAAGCCTTTTTCGGGTTCAGGGGCTTCGATCTCAAGAGGACGCTGCCCGGATACCATCAAAAGGTCGCGATTTAGTCGGTCAACCACTGATGGACAGGTAATCCAGACGAAAGGGGCAACGTTCGAGCGGACAGGAAAAGCCAGCAGACGCGCATCGGAAAAAGAGACAGCCCCAGCCTGACCATTTTCCGAATCAGCAGATTCTTCCGCGCCAAAGACCTGTCTGGTAAGATCCTTAGCGATTTTTTCATCAGATCTGTTAATCTGATAGGCATAAAACCAGTGACGGAAAGCTCCCTTGACTCCAGATGATTGTACCTGGGGCCAGGCGGTATGCCTTTCACGCTGGATCGGTAAGTCGATAGCGCCGGTGGCTTGTCCAGCTCCAGCGTGTAAAGGTGAAAGGCAGTAGAAAAAGCATAATTCTGTCAGATTGTTGTCGAACATGTATGACCCCCTTAACTTAGAGATTTATAAAACCAAAAGGTGTATTTTCTGAATCAGCGTTGAAGATTACGGTTCCCGCCGGTAGAAAGGCACGGCACGGTTTGTGAAAAACGGTCTGCATGTCCCAGCCACCCATCTTCACCAAGGGACCGGAAGAGCGTGGCAGGTCGTTCCAACCGTATGACTGAAGACTCTGTAATGGGAAAGGACCGAGAGACATGATTTTTGACGACATTCCTGACGGGAGGCTTGGAAAACCATCGACGAGACAGTAACCGACACGTCTTTGTTCGCCTCCAAGAGACATCACCCCTTTAGGGTTCAGGTGTGAATCGACAAGGCTTTCCGAGAGTCCGACAAGGATCGATACTGAATGAAGAAGTCGAACATGACCAGTTGAAAACAGATGTCCCTTTGTTGTCCTTCCGATCTTTTTTTCAAGGGCTATTCCGACTCTCGATTCAAGATTGTATATGGCGCCCGGACTTACGACAGAGGGCTGCGAGTGGTCCAGATTTTTAATTGAATCACAGTAAACGACTTCCATCTGATCGGCGAAGGCTGCATTTAAGGCAGCCATATTTACCCAGTGTCCGGAGAGACTCTTCAAGTCTGAGCGCTTTGGCTCCAGAACCAGCGGAGGATTTTGCAGGCTTCCTCTGAGGCCGAGATTTTTTACAAGATCATCCTTCAGATCTGCCACTAAAACTGTCATTTTTTTCGGCGCGCCGTCATCCTGCGCGATACAGGTTTGAGAAACGGAGCCAGGTATCTCTCCAAACCAGTTGGCAGGGCAAGGGAAAAGGTGGTCTTTGATATGTCTCTTAGTAGCAATAGAGAACAGTGGACCAGTGATACTAAAGCCGGGTTGGCCAGGATGGCCGAGGAGCGGATAGCTCTGTCTTATTTCCGCAGGGACCCCTGCTTTATTGACAAAATCCGCCGGTCTGATTCTTCTTTGCGACAGGATAGCTGAACAAATCGCTCCGGTTAGCGTTGATGGCATAGGAGGAAAGACAGTGCTGACATCGTGGTTTTCGCCAGCAATCATGGGTTCAGATCCCCTCAAGAAAAGGGTGTCTACCGGTGTCAATGACAGCCATTGTTTGACAGTGTTCATCATTTTCCTCCATTGACAAAAGGATCTAACTGCATTCGTCGGGCCATGGCTCGTGCAATCAGCAGAGGAGCGGGGTCTACCACCGGTTCATTCGATACTGGATCCTGCCTCACCAGCAAGGCTGAAACGACGTCTGCCACACGACCATCCGGTGGCAGCTTTTTATCAAACGATCTGCTCATATGCGCAGCTACGAACCGTTTCAGGGTGTCGGGCCTTGATCTTACCAGCGATTCAATGCCATCTGTGAATTCACGAAAGCGGTAGATAAGTGAGGAACTAAGTTCTTTGCCGGAAGGTTCAGAGCTAATAGCTTGAGCAACTCTTGTAAAACAGTCCAGTAGATTTCTGCTTCCGGGCGAGTCAACACCAAGTTTTTCCCACACAGTGGCATTCCATTTCGTGATCCAGGTCACAGGGCCTCCTGAGCGTTTTTCAAATTCGAGAGCCATAGCATTTCTTCCGCCACCCGATTTCGCTTCTTTGAGCAATTCATGAGCCCTCTTCATTGCATTATAAAGTGGCTTTTTGTGGTGACAAATCAGAATGCCGGCCGAAATCGAAATTCCGGCCGAGCGCCCCATATGTAGGGAAAGTTTCCCCTTCTGAGGTTTCCATGGTCCGTAAATTTGTTCTCCCCATGCGGGGCCATCGCTTCCAAAAAACCTGAAGGATTCGCAGTAGAGTTCTGAAATCAGACGTGCGGCGCTGATCACCGATGATAGAGGCAAAACAGCGCATACATCATCTCCTCCGGCATAAATCAGTTTACCCTTGGCCCGTTGAATCACGGCGGGCACGGTGAACAACGAGAAATCTGCCAGAGACTCGGAGATACCGGCATGAACGCTTGGGGCAAGCAGTCTTGACTGATTCAGGTTGTTTTTCCAGAAACTGTTCAGGTCTGAGTCAAAGGCATTCCTGCCCAGTTTGGCCGAAAGTTTGGGATGTATGACAGATTTCCAGGTAGATCCTATTGTCTCGCCATTTATCAGATGCCCCATGCGGTCGCCGTCCATGATTAGGATGGCGTAATATTTGTCTTCATCATGGATTCGAACTGATCTGGCGAGTTGCGGATATATCTGGGCCGCC
>CAITZA010000110.1 GCA_903896745.1 uncultured Desulfomonile sp.
CTTGTTCAATCTGTAACCATCCTGTTCCGACTGGCCCAAAGCCGAACCAACAGAAAGCAACAACATTAACAAGATGCCGATAGAAATGATTGAGAGTCTTTTCATGATTGCCCCCTCGGAATTTCAGATGGATAGGCGTTTACCTACATGTACCCGATCAAAAAACCGTGTGACTCCCTGCGAATATTTGAGAAGGAATATGTCTTAAATCATTACCACTGATGTGAGGCCACAATCCACAAAAAAAATTCATCGCCATGATCGCAGCCTGTTATTTGGTCATGATAGTCCATTAACATACCTGACAAAAAAGTTCATGGCCGTCCGCAGGGCATCTAGCTGCATAAAAAATCGCCTTCAGTTTTCGGGGTACATTATGGATCACTTTGGACGCAAGGAAGAAATCATCGATGATTTTAGTGGAAGGTTGCGTCAATTAATTTTCGATTGAAACTCCATTTGAAGCAAACAGTCATGTTTGTGGTGTGTCATATTTCCTCAAAGACATCGAATGTTGTATAAAGCCCGGGTCAATGACGATCATTTGGCGTCAGGGCGAAGATTCGGATCGGGACGATTCGAAATCAAATGCTGGAGGGCTTGAAATGACTGAAAAAGAACTCATGAAAACCATTGGAGGAAGGCTTTACCTCGTTGGTGGCGCCGTGAGGGACAAACTAATGGGAAAGCCCGCCAGCGACAGGGATTACGTGATCACCGGGGTTAGCCTGGAAGATGTAAGATTACCAAAAATTGCAGGGAAGGACTTTCCGGTATTCCTGACCGAGGTTGACGGAGCGATGGTGGAAGTTGCAATGGCCCGAAAGGAGAAAAAGGTCGGGCAGGGGTATCACGGATTTGAGTTTTATACCGACCCAAGTGTAACCATTGAACAGGATCTGTCGCGACGTGACCTCACCATAAACGCCATGGCGATTGACGTTGAAACCGGAAAACTCGTAGATCCTTATGGTGGGCGGGCTGACCTGGAAGCCCGGATGTTGAGGCATACCAGCGATGCTTTTGCCGAAGACCCGTTGAGAGTTTACCGGGTGGCCCGCTTTGCAGCACGCTTCGGGTTCAGGATACATCCGGACTCCAGGGCCCTGATGATGAAATTGAAGCCGGAATTGCAGGCGCTGACCCCGGAACGCGTATTCCAGGAGCTCAAAAAAGCGCTAGTTTCAAGATATCCCGACAAATTCTTTCGGGAACTGGACGGAATGCTGGATACGCATTTCCCTGAAATCGAGGCATTGAAGGTTCCCGACAAACATGACGGGACTGCCTTTGAACACACCATGGCGGCCATATATCGCGGGAATGGATTCCGGGAGAGGTTTGCGCTGCTGGTTCATGATCTTGGAAAAGGTCTCTCGGAAAATCCTCCCGTGCATAATGGGCATGAATCCCATGAGCATCTGGTCAGGAGCCTGGGGGCGCGTCTGAGGGCGCCTAACAGTCTGGTGGCATTCGGGTGTAGGACCATGCGTCTTCACATGAAACTGAAAAAATTGCATGAAATGAGACCCGGGAAAATGATACGACTGGTCGATGACGACATATTCAAACAGTTGCGCCTGTCCTATCTGGAATCCGACGGACGGTATGAACGCAAATTATACCTCGAACACATTGCTTTGGCCAAACAGGTCCTCAAATTGAAACGGGAGGTCAAGGGAGACATATTGCTCGCGAGAGGAATTCAACCTAACGCAATGTTTGGGGAAAAGTTGCTACAGGAGCGTGTTCGGGCTTTTCGGGCGCGACAGCGATGACACTTGAGACGAATCACAAAGCAACCGGGGCCGCAGTCCAAGGCTGCGGCCCCAACCAAAATGGCATACTGAATAGCCTAAGGTTAGTCTCAAAATATTTATCTCACAGATGGTTTTATTGTCAGATTTTAACTATCTATAGCTTCGCGTTTTTCATTTGCTTGGAGCGGCGCGGATAGCGCGGCTTGTTTATTTTTTGTAACTCAATGATATCGTATGTTGTCGCAAATCTGATGCAAATGAAGGCCCCGTGGCATCATTGGAACGATTATTACAATCGTAGAGGCATGTCACGGATGCATGATATTGTCAATTGGGTGGGCGGGGTGCCTTTTGAAGTGGCAAAGCCCGACAGGATTTTCTTTTTTTTCGGTCC
>CAITZA010000111.1 GCA_903896745.1 uncultured Desulfomonile sp.
CTAAGATCACTTTCCGGGTTTAGAGGGCTTCTAAGCCTGTTCTGATAATCCTGCCATCTGTTATTCCTGTCCAGTCTCCACATTTGATAGGGGTCGGGAGTGGCTCTGAAATAATATGGAGAAGGAGGAGTATTCTGCCTGACCGGTGGAGGGGACACATAACCTGGAGGCGCGTAATAGTTGGGATAGTAATATGAGTAAAGCTGGGCGCCTGCGTTAAGAACAGAAATACAGGCAATCCAACAGGTGATAGAGCCAACAAGAATCAATTTTTTCATTTCTGTTTATCCATCCGGGAGATTTGGCCTAAATCAAGGCGTGGAGCGTAACTGAGGTGGTGCGAGAGGGGGGACTCGAACCCCCAAGGGTTTCCCCGCCGGATCCTAAGTCCGGTGCGTCTGCCAAATTCCGCCACTCTCGCATTGTGGTATCTCGAATTAATTTATGACGTATTATAACCTGAAATGATCGATAAGGCAATCGATGGGCTCAAATCGCTTCAACGATGCAATATCGAACAGGAAACTTGTCGGATTTGGAAAGAGTGAATTTTCTTAACTTCTAACCCTGGCGTGGAATTCTTGCGCCGGCGCAATCGAATCACGATATTTTTCAGTGTCTTCGCTTTGAATAACTGTGGGGTTACGCAACAGGCGCGTCTCCTGGACTCAGTCTATAATTTCTGTGTGTCTGGTTTTGCCCAGGGAAACTTTAGTAGGGCCAAAACCTGTTGAGTTCACCGTTATCGCGCCGTCCCGACCGGTCCAATAGACTTTAGCGCCAGTTCGTTGCAGTCGCTCAACCACATCTACATTCGGTATTCCACCTTTTGGGGGATAATCAGCTGAAATTATGATAATTTTAGGGCGGATTTCCTTAAGTATGCTGTCAGATGTCGCGCTTGTCTTCCCTGCATGGTGCGCAACCTTTAGCACCGTTGCCCTAAGATTTTGTCGGGATTTCAAGAGATCATGCTCTCCCGATGTTTCCATATCTCCCATAAAAAGCATTGAAAAATCATGGTAGTCTAGCCTCATGGTGACCGAACTGTTATTGATATCCGCATTTGAAGTTTTTCCAACAGCAATATTTGTCGGAGCGTTTAAAAAAGTCAGTCTTGAGTCCCCAAGCCAAAATACCGGGGAAGATCGATCCGCCTGTTTGAACTCAACGGTTTTGTGTGTTTCGATGGCCTGTTTCTTGAGTAGCTTTTCAGAGTAGTTATGTATCTGGTTCATGAAGATAATGGGTGTAGGAGCTTCCCTCATGGCGGAGTACAAGCCTCCAATATGATCTTGCTGCGGGTGGCTGACCACTACGGCGTCGAGCTGACGGACAGACCTTGTTAAGAAAAAAGGAATTATTATTGATTGTCCAGTATCAAAAAATTCTGTTTTTGGTCCACCATCTACCAGAAAACCTTTGGTTTCCGCAGGTCTGACAAAAGCAGCGTCACCATTTCCCACATTGAAAAAGGTGGCGGTTAGGGTAGCGGTAAAGTTCGATCGAATATGCGATGCAAGTCCTGTAATCAAAAGACAAGCCAAGCAAGCCAAAAGCGCCAGAAGAGTTTTTCTTGATGGCGCAAGAAAAAGCAAAAAAAACAAACAAGTACCCAGAGTCGATAATAACAACCCAGGCAATCCCATTGCAGGGAAGTGAATTACGGCAAACGGTAATGAGGCGAAAAAGTTGGCAACCTGCAGCACTAGCCAGATACAGGTTTCGGCCATTAACAGGACTATAGCCCCGACATCTGGTGACAACAGTCCTGTGACGGTGGCTATCAGTCCAAGTGTTAATCCGAGCGACAACGGGAATTCTGCAATCAGGTTTGCAAACAGTCCCCAAAACGGAATTCTTTGAAAGGCTTGTATGATGATTGGAGTAGTTGCAATTGTAGCCGCAACAGTAACGATCATGACTGATGTGAATGGCTTCCTGACGAAGTCTATGGCAGTTTTTGCAATTAGTTTCAATAGATTAGAATCAACGGAGGGTTTTGAAATCATTGATTGGCTTTCTTTTAGTAATTTTGACGCGTCACTTTTAATCAATACGATGATTCCTGCAGCGGCTGCGAATGAGAGTTGAAAGCTGATAGTGAAAAAGGACAAAGGGTAGAAAATGATAATTAATAATGAAGCAAAAGCCAGAGTGTTGAGGGATTCCCATTTCTTTTGGCTAAGTATTGAAACAGCAATAACAAGCCCCATAATAACTGCCCGCATGGATGGCGGCTTAAAGCCTACCAAAACGCCATACATTGAAATGGTTGGAATGGCTGCTAGAGAGGCGACGTATGGAAGTGGAACCCGTAACAGAATTTTCGGGCGCAAATAAAAAAAATTCTTCACGATCTGAAGAGTCATCAACCCAACAATGGTGACGTGAACTCCCGATGCTGAAAACATGTGGACCAGACCACTATCAGAAAAGGACCTGTTGATTTCAGGGGATATTTCACCGCGATCTCCCAGTACGATGCCTTTCAGAACCGCCCTGATTTGGTCGGTTGATCCAGTATTGAGGTATCTCCCTGAATTTTCGTCAAGAAAGCTGAGCATGCGTTGTCTCAGGTTATAAATCATAGTCAGTGGTCTATAAGGATTGGCCCTTTTCAATACTGCGACAGAGTCGGCATCCTTGGTTGAGGCTAGCCAAACAATGCCCTCATTCAGGCAATCCATCTCCCAGTCGTACTCTCCAGGGTTTCCACGATTAGAAGGCTTTCGCAGGTTAGACCTGAATGAAATCCGATCCCCTGCAGAAAGATTGATGGGGTTGTCTCTCAGTCTCAGTCTGCCGTAACCATGTAAAAGCTTGCCCGAGGGGAACAAACAGCCGTCTTCCAAAAGCAGCATCCTGAAATTGGGGCCGCTGCTCAGCAAATTTCTTACGGTGGCATGAATTACGGTCTTACCAGTAGATTCAAATGGAAATCCAGTCCAAAGGTTTAATGCGGCAAGACCAAAACCCGAAAGCAAAAAAGCAATGAAAACTATCATGCGTAGTTTCCTGACATCTCTTATCCAGAAAACCAGGGACGACAACACGAGAACCGCGCAAAGAGACACAAGCCCGACTGAAGAGTTCCGAGGAATCAGATAATAGGCCCCACAGGAACCGATGACCAAGGCGATAACGGCTTCAACACACGGTCGAACCAGAACCCATCTCTTCAGGGCGTCTAATTCCCGCACTCCTAGTTCCCCCTTTTCCTGATTTATTTACCTTGCAACAAAACGTGATAAAACAATAACCTGAAACCGATTAATTATAGTATAGCCACGGGTGAGACGCATTATAGTCTTGATCATAATCTCCTCTAATGATAATCGAAAACGAACTGAAATGGTCGCAGCTTTTTTTCGTGTGTCAAGAAATATGGTTTGATTGACATTACTGAAGATTGGTATGAATCTGTGCTTTAGCTTGAAGGGCTGATTGGGACAACATGGAATCGTTTGGCGCGTACCTTAGAAGTTTGAGAGAGCAGAACGGAAAAACACTTGAACAGCTCTCTAACAGTACTAAGATCGCCGCAACCAATCTGGATTTTCTGGAAAATGATCGTTATGATCTTTTGCCACCAAAGGTTTTCGTCAAAGGTTTCATTCGTTCGTATGTCAGGGAACTGGGCTTGGATCCTGAAGAGGCAATCGCAAAATTTGATGATTTTGTCAGGGATGGAGAAATGCCGGATCTCTCTGGCAACGAATCGCCTGTGTTTATTAATGAACCGTCAAAATCATCTTTCATTTTTAATCCATGGTTTACGAGAATTTTGACGGTCGCAGGAATTATATCTTTAGGGATTCTGATTCTGACGGGTGCAACCAGACTGTTCTATTCACCCCAAACTCCATCGGAAAGCGTGTTAGGTCGCGAACAGGCGTCAAGCTCTCAAAAGTCCCTGAAACAGGATTCCAGACATGACACGCCTCAGAGGAGTTTCTCGGATTCTCAGCAGCCGAAAGCTGGAAAAAAGATATTGGAGATAAAGGCGTCCGCAAATGCTTGGGTAAGGGTGGCGCCGGATGGGGGACCGGCTGAGGAATTCAACATGGCGCCTGGCGATGTACAGATATTTTCCGCCAACAAGAGTTTTAGCCTCATGACAGGAAACGCTGGAGGCATTAGGATCAGGTTTGATGGGAAAGTTTTACAGCCGCTAGGAAAAAATAACCAGACGCTGAGTCTGACTCTACCTTGACAAATCGAGATTAGTTTTCAATTAATGCGGATTCTATGCTGGAATAAACGTAGAAGCGCTTTTTTCATTTATTTTTTTGGGAGTCACAATGGCCGAGAAAGTCAAAAAGTTACTACTTGTCATACCGGTGCGATTGGAAAAAGATCTAATGAGCGTAGTAGAGTCTGAAGGATGGCACACTTTACAGGATCTGTACAAGAAGACTGCAACTTCATACAATATGCACTGGAACGGCAATTACGTGTTAGATCAGGACGAGATTCCATGGAAAGCCTCGCTGGAAGAAATAAATTCATTGGAAATGACTAAAGGGCGTGTAGTTGTTCTAGATGACGGTAAATATCATATAACTGATAAAATTACTCTTTTTAATGACAAGGACTCTGTTTACGCGTTGGAAGATGATCTGAGACATCTTCTGGAATAGACTAGGGAATTGCCAGAGTATTTCATGAATAGACATTTCATGGAAATGAACAGGCTGATTTAACAGGATTTGCGAAGGAGAAATTGCGTAATGTGGCCGGCCAAGCCAAGATTTAATCTCAAGAGAAGGTTGGTTGCTATAAAGAGACGGCGAAAAGTAGAAGCTTTCCTGATACATTCCCAGCAGATTTATCAGCAGCCAGATAGGTCACTTGGGGCCGAACGAAGATTCGAGGATCGGTCATCTGGTGATAAATTTAATTGCGGCGAATTGGGCTGAAACATTAATGATCGTGATCTAAAATATGCATTAGATATTATTGCTTGTTTGAGCGAAATACAGGGGGTGACCAGGTATGACGCCTGGAGGTTTGTAAAGAAAATATTAAAAGCTGCAAATGATCAAGGTCCCGAGCTTATTGCAGATATTAAAAACAGGCTTGGGAGCGCATCGATAAAACCAGACAGGAATGACGCAGCTAGGAGTGATTCCAGGAATCGCTCCGCCAAACGGGTAAGCGACTGGATCAGGTTCGGAATCTATTTGCTGACACCTGATGATTTCGATGAATGCGGTCGGCATCCCCTTAACGAAATTTATTTCCTGTTTGCAAAAGGCCCAAAAAACCTTCTGAACAATCCAACCGCCTCAATACTCAATTCAAGGCGATCCAAACATGTCGCTCCGACTGACTGCTGGCTTCGCAATACCTTGTCGGCGGTGAAAGAGGCCATAAACGAGGGTTACACAATCATTTCGAGTATCGGATCGATACAGTACTCGGTAGTTACTGCGGCTTCAAAAGGAACCGGACTGATCCTTGTTTTTGATGGCCCAATACCCTGCATGCTGAATGAGGATGGTTGGAACGATTTTATCGCCAGTTATTCCAAAATGATTGATATGGATAAAACCCTTTTTGTATCGGCCCTAGGGCCTGGGATATCCGGGTCTGGATCGTCCCATCAGGTCCTCAGAGACAGGATAGTGGGACTTTTCTCAGATGTCATATTTGCGCTGGATGTCAGGTCAGGCGGCAACATTGATCGTCTTGTGAAACAAGCTCAAAAAAGGAATGTGATCCTCCGGAAAATAGAAGTTGATAGTGCGACTGTTCCTGAACCGATCAATAAAGCGGTCTGCATTTCGGCGAATGAGTCTAGTCAGGCGCCGGCGATCCTGCAAGGCCCGCTCAGACCACATATCTCGGGAAGTTGTGACATTAGGATTTGTTTCAGTTCATTTCTAGGTTCATGGATAGTAAGTGATTCCAATGCCCTGGATTGGTTGGAAACCGTTGACGCAGCATTGTTCCACTACACGCGTCGTAATTCAGGGCCGTGGCCCGGGCAAAGTTACGCTGACTATGTGATGAGCCTCATCAACTCCGAAGCAGGCTCATCACACACAGCCCTTGACGCTGTTGCCAGGATGTGGCTGGAGAAACGGATCCGGGCCAGTGGAACATTAATACGTAGAAGGATTCCTGTAGTCTCATTTACCGAGGTTGTTCCCGACAGGCTGCTAGACATCCAGAAATGGCGAATCGGGTTTTGCAGGTGGTCGTTCGAGCGATACGGAGTCGCGGTCAAAAGAGTATGCTTGATTGAAAAAGGCGCCAGGCAGGTTATATATGGATCATCCGTTATCTATGACGATCTGGCTGACAACGAGAAGTTTCTTTTTCAAATTGATCGAACCACGAAATATGACTGGTCGATCGAAAAAGAGTGGCGTGTCAAAGGAGACCTGGACCTAAACACTATTTCAATCAGAGATTTAGCCTTCCTGGCTCCAACTGAAGTTGAGGCCAGGAGGTTGGCTGAAATGATCATTATAGATAATGCAATGTCTGATAATCATCCCGGTGATCTGTAAATTCCAGTGAATATGCAGAACTTTCTAGTCATGGCTGTAGTCGGGATGAGTTTATCAAAGGCGTGACGGAGCTTCATCCGGAAATGTCTGTTACGCCTAAAAGTATTTTGAGGCCTATCACAAATTCTGATGAATGACGTGAAAAACTATGTGGTTGCTTTAGTAGTGTTTTTCCTTGGTAGTTTCGCGGGATTCCTGGTGGCGTGGAGCGTGGAAAATACTATTGCGCGTCTAAAGGCTGATTTCCGAAACTTGGGTACTAAACCAGGCAATGACAGCTTGTTTCGTCCCGATCAAATTCACATCAACAGTTTTTTCAAGCGTAAAAAGCCGGAAGGCTCTGATAGGAGGCTTCCGGGTCTAAAAGGCATAGTTACAGTGGTTCTGAGCGGAATCCTGGCTTGTGTGCTTTTCGAAAAGTTTGGCTGTACGCCGACATTTGCGGTTTACTTGATATTCTTCCTTGGATTGATCGCAATTTTTAGGGTTGATGCTGAAACAATGGTCATACCTGACTCCATTTCTCTCACATGCCTTGTGCTAGGCTTTGTAGTTTCGGTGGCAGGTTTTTTGCCGGGCATCGACTGGAAAAGATCACTCATGGGGATAGTTGTTGCTGCGGCCATTCTTTACTTTCCGGGGAAAATCTACGAATATACAAAAGGAGAACAGGGTTTGGGTGGTGGGGATGTCAAGCTGTTAGCCATGATTGGCGCATTCCTGTCGGTGGAGGGAGTAATTTTTACACTTTTTTTTGGCGCTTTGAGCGGTTGTGTCGTTTCTATTCCCGCTATTCTGACGAAACGTTCCAAGACTTCAGACTCCGTTCCATTTGGCCCTTACCTGGTTTCGTCAGCAATTATCTATACTGTTGTTGGAAAAGACCTAGTCCGGCGATTTATTGAACTTGGACCGCTACTTTTATTTTGACAGGAAAAAGGACGCAAAATTCCATCATCCGGTAAAAAAAGCAAAAGGCCAGAAAATTCCTTTTTGATCCGGTCATACGACGGACTAAGGCAGTTTTACTAAAAGATTGTGGATGTTTTACAGAAATCTATTTTCGTCCTAACGCTTTCCTAACATTCGCGTTGGAATCTATAGTGGAGCTTTCATTATTGAAGGTTTAATTAATGAAGTTAAGGGAGGTTTCGCGTGATTAGTAAGGTCTCAACACTACTGATTTTCCTCTTATGTTTCGGGCTGAACACATCCTGGGCTGTAGAACTGGATCCTCAGCTTCCTGCATATCAGCAGGTAAGCGGTGTTTCCGGCAATCTTAAATCAATTGGATCCGACACCCTGAACAATTTGATGACTCTCTGGACTGAGGGTTTTCGGTCAAAATACCCTGGAGTAAAAATTGCTATTGAGGGAAAAGGTTCATCTACCGCTCCACCGGCGTTAATTGAAGGAACCGCACAATTTGGGCCAATGTCCCGCGAAATGAAGCAGAAGGAAATCACCGAATTTGAGAAAAAGTTTGGTTACAAGCCATCCGTTGCGCGAGTTGCCGTGGATTCTCTGGCAGTTTTTGTACACAAGGACAACCCGATCAAATGCCTTACCATGCAACAACTTGACGGTATCTTTTCAAAAACGCTAAAATCCGGAGCGAAAGACATCAAGACATGGGGTGATCTCGGATTAACGGGTGATTGGGCAAACAAGCCGATATCGCTTTACGGTCGTAACTCTGCCAGTGGAACATATGGTTATTTCAAGGAAGTGGCCCTCAAAGGTGGGGACTACAGGGACACAGTCAAGGAACAGCCAGGTTCATCGGCGGTGGTTCAGGGAGTTGCAAGCGACAGGTATGCCATCGGATACTCTGGAGTTGGATACAAGACGGCCGACGTCATAATGGTTCCGCTGTCTGAAAAAGGTGAGAAGTGTTTTGAGCCGTCAGCTGAAAACGCTTATGCCGGAGACTACCCTCTAGCAAGATTCTTGTATGTATACTTCAACAAAAAACCTAATCAGGAGCTTGATCCATTGATGGCACAGTTCATAAAATACGTCTTTTCAAAAGAAGGGCAGACCGTAGTTATCAAGGATGGATACTATCCGGTATCAAAGGCTGTTGCTGATGAGGATTTGAAGGTTGCAGGCATCAAGTAAATAATGACATCGATCAAATTCGATGACTTGACGGCTCAGACCGGAGCGGAGGCATTTCTCCGCTCCGCGTTTTCAATTCAGATGAATGAGTGATATTCAGCCTTCTTTTGTTTTAAAATGTTCAGCAATAGCGGTTCAGGCGTTAGAAACGAATCGTGAATATCTCTCAACAAGACATCCGCTGGGGCTAAAAGACCGACGTACATCCGGACTAATAAATGCAAATTGACGACCCACAAAAGAGAGTTAAGAAAACGAGACGCTGGGTTCTATTGGCGGACAGGTTTGCCAACAGGGCCATTACCATAGGCGGAGTTCTTGTTATTGGGGCTGTATTGGGTATGATGGTTTTTCTGGTATGGGAAGTGGCGCCATTGTTCAAGGGCGGTATCGTAACTTCTCAATCCGGCTATGGTACAACTCTTGCCATACAGGGAAAAACCGCTATAAGCGTGGATGAATATAAAACGATTGCCGCAGCGGTCTGTCAGGATGGTTCAATTGTTTTATGGCACGCCAAAACAGGACATCCTCTGGATCCCATGTCGTTCGACATTGGCGCGAAGGAAGTTACGGCCTTCACATGGACAATTGATCATCTAAACTTTGCCTTTGGTTTCTCCGATGGAACTGTGAGGTTGGGGCGTCTCAAGTATAATGTAGAAATACTTAAACCGGAAGATTTGCCAAGCAATCTCAAGAACCTGGATGACTCGGATAGCACTGACGGGCGTCACATTTTTAGCTCCATTCCTGGAAAGCAATTCCGTAAAATTGATATGGAACTGACTCTGAATGAAGAAGTACAAATGTCTCCCGAGTCACTGGCAATAAAGGCCCTTGATTATCATGTCACTGATTTTGGGGAACGACCGACCAGCTCCGTGATCGCTGTGGACGCTGCTGGGGTTGCTGTCAAACTGCATTCTGAATCGAAGCTCAATTTATTCACAAGGAAGCTTGTTACCAAGAGCGCTAAAACGGAATTGCCCAAACTGCCCGCCGACTCTTCAATATCATATATTCTTTCCAACGACACAGGGACAAACATCTTCTTTGCTGAAAAAACAGGCAGGATTTTCCGTATATCCCTTGAAAACTCTGCTCAGCCCGAGCTGGTAGAAATATTTCAGATGACTCCAGAGGGCGTCAGCCTGGAGGCTTTTGGGGCTCTTTACGGCGATCGTTCTTTCGTGGCAGGTGGGTCCGACGGCTCTGTGAATATATTCTTCCTGCTAAAACGCTCAACGGCCAGAACTCCCGATGGAATGACCCTCGTTGAGGCCAGGTCTCTACCCTCCCAAAGCGCCGGAGTGAACAAGTTTAGCGCCAGTCAAAATGGAAAAACATTCGCCACCGCGGATTTAACGGGAAATATATGGCTCAGACACGCTATAAGCCAAAAGACCATATTAAAACTCGATGCAGCGGGGTCCAGAAGCCCTATCAAGGCAATTGCAATCGCTCCGAGAATGGATGGACTGATTTCTCTGAGTACAAATGACAAAGTTAGCTTTTGGGAATTTAAAGCCCCACATCCGGAAACATCCCTGCACACTCTTTTTGGCAAGATATGGTATGAGGGCTATCCGGAGCCTACTTACACGTGGCAATCTACCGGCGCCACAGATGCTTTTGAACCCAAACTGTCTCTTGTGCCTCTGATTTATGGCACTATCAAGGGAACCCTGTATTCACTGTTATTTGCGGTTCCACTAGCGCTGATGGCGGCTATTTACACATCTGAATTTCTGTCGAGTGGCCTGAGAGGTAAAATCAAGCCGATAATGGAAGTGATGGCCTCATTGCCTTCTGTGGTGTTGGGTTTTGTTGCCGCTCTGGTTTTGGCGCCTGTAGTTGAAAGCTGGTTGTCAGCTGTATTGCTGGCATTTGTGGCATGTCCTCTGACAATCATCGTCGTGGCCTACTTATGGCAGATAGCCCCACCTCGTTTTGTGTTGAGACTCGAGGGGTGGCCGAAGCTTATTCTGATTTTCTGCGCGGTCATTGGCGGTATTTACTGTTCGTACCTGGCTGGCCCAACATTTGAGAAAATATTTTTTGCCGGGAATTTGAGGGCATGGCTAAACAAGGACATTGGCGCAGCGACCCCCTTTTTATTTCTGGCGATACTTCCTGTTTCCGCCATATTATTCGGCTATTTGAACTCCAGATTTTTTGGGCACAGGATTAGAGTATATTTGCGCGAAATGTCGATGCCCTATTCCGGGCTGGTGGATTTTGGAAGATGGATTCTTCTGGCGACAATGGTGATGTTATTTTCGTACATTGTCGCTCTTTTGCTGAACTGGATTGGAATTGATCCACGGGGAGGAGTTGTCGGGTCCTATGTCCAGCGAAATACCCTGATCATAGCATTTGCCATGGGTTTTGCCGTAATTCCGATTATATATACCCTGGCTGAAGACGCTCTGAATTCTGTGCCGGATCAACTCAGATCCGCAAGTCTGGGTTGCGGCGCCACCCCATGGCAAACAGCCATCTGGATCATTTTGCCAACAGCGATTTCCGGAGTCTTTTCCGCCGTAATGATCGGTATGGGGCGAGCTGTAGGTGAAACCATGGTGGTGGTCATGGCCACTGGCAACACTCCGATCATGGATATGAACATTTTTAACGGACTTCGGGCGCTCTCGGCAAATATAGCGGTCGAACTACCAGAGGCCCCGAAGGATGGATCTTTGTACAGAGTTCTATTTTTTACCGGTCTTGTCCTTTTTAGCATGACTTTTGTCATAAACACAGTCGCTGAGCTGGTTCGACAGTATTTTCGCAAGAGAGCCACTCAGCTATGATCATTTGCTCGTATCTTCCCTGGATTATCGAGACTTCCGGAATTTCAAGGATTGATCCAGGAGACCCTACTCCGGACAGTAAATAAAATGGAATTTAACGAACCAGGAAAGGGCCAGCAAATTTTGGCCGACACGGACGGTAATGTGATAACTCAAGCCTCTACCAGTCGCCAGAGATCGACCGTCTGGGACTTCAAGGCTAGGGGAGAACCATTTGTCTGGAGTCTAGGGGCTGCCCTGGCAATCGGCGTATTGATGATAGTCGGTTTCGTCGCCTTGATACTTTACAACGGGATTTTGACCTTTTATCCACGCCCTATAGAAGTGGTTGAGCTCAGGGGAGGGGACCGGATTGCCGGAGACCTGATAAGATCGGAGACCTTTCTGCCAGGGACAGACAACGTTGCTGACCCTGATTCCTCCGCCAAAACAATAATTGACAATAAAGGTCTGTCAAAGCGCTCTCTTTTGAGGACCGGAAACTTTGATCTCTACAATGATGACTTCAAGTGGGTTTTCGACGATGAAATAGTCAGTAAACACTTTCCCAAGGACATACTGTTTATTGAGCGCCTGGAATGGGGGCCATTTATTGGATCTGCAAAATCAATGGATCTGAATGGTCAGATCATAGAAGGCGCCAATCTCAGTACGGATGGCCTGGAAAAGGCTCAGGACGAAGCCAGGTCTCGCAGGCTTCGAATCTATGAAATTGAGAGAACCGAAATTGCCTCTATCAACCATTACCTTGAAAAAGCGCGGCTCGCTCTTAGAAAGGTTGAATTGCGACACGGTTTAGAGAGTCCTGAATATAAGGCAGAACTCGAAAAATATAAAGCTGAAACAGAAACACTAAATGCGCAGTATCAGGAATTGGCCAGCGAGGCGGCCGCAATCAAGCAGATGGACTCCAGGTTCACTGTCAACCTTGAAGATGTCAACGGAAAGCCCAAAACATTGCCGATCTCTCAGATCACGAGGCTTTTCACTCCCAATAATTTGAGTTTTACGGAGAGGGCGTGGGTTTACCTATCCAGATGGTACGAATTTCTGACGCAGGAACCGCGCGAGGCCAACACTGAAGGCGGTGTGATGCCGGCAATTTTCGGCACATTTTGCATGACTGTGCTGATGGCCCTGGGTGTTGCCCCATTCGGAGTGGTTGCCGCTTTGTATCTCAAGGAGTATGCCAAGCAGGGCAAACTTGTGTCTCTAATCAGGATATGCGTCAACAACCTTGCCGGTGTTCCGTCAATCGTTTATGGAGTCTTTGGATTAGGTTTTTTTGCGTATGTCCTTGGCGGAAGCATCGATCAGTTGTTTTACCCCGAACGACTTCCCACGCCAACATTTGGATCAGGTGGTTTGTTATGGGCGTCATTGACTCTAGCGCTTCTGACAGTGCCAGTGGTAATTGTGGCTACGGAGGAAGCTCTGGCGGCAGTGCCGCAATCGATGCGGGAAGGCTCGCTGGCGTGCGGGGCGTCAAAATGGCAAACAATAAAATGGATAGTATTGCCAAGGGCTTTACCTGGAATCATGACAGGCCTTATTCTGGCCATGGCAAGAGGCGCTGAAGAAGTAGCCCCGTTAATGTTGGTCGGAGTGGTCAAGCTTGCGCCTGAACTTCCCATCGATTCCTTTTTCCCGTTCGTCCATTTTGAGCGAAGCTTCATGCATCTGGGTTTTCACATTTTTGACCTGGGTTTTCAGTCCAGAAACTCTGAGGCAGCCATACCAATGGTCTACGTAACGACCTTGTTATTGATAACCCTGGTTTTTGCCATGAACATAGCTTCAATTATTATTAGAAACAGGCTGAAGAGAAAATTTTTCACCGGACATTTTTAGGAGGATTTCATGTCATCGTCAGTTGATGACCAAAATTCGACTGTCTATCATATCGAAAGGGGTAGTCAGGGAACCCTTATGAAAATCTCTGATTTCAACCTTTGGTACGGTAAGAGCCAGGCCTTGTTCAGTGTTAACATGGAAATTGAGCGAGGGTTGGTTACCGCTCTGATAGGCCCCTCCGGGTGCGGCAAGTCTACACTTCTGCGTTCGATCAATCGTATGAATGACCTCATCGATGGTCTTACAATCAAAGGAAAGATGACCATCGATGATCAGGACATTTATAGTTCGGTGGTGGACGTGATAGCCCTGCGCAAGGTAATGGGAATGGTTTTCCAAAAGCCTAATCCCTTTCCAATGTCAATCGCTGATAATGTGACGTATCCTCTCAAAGTGGATGGAGTTCGTGACAGAAGAATTCTCAACGAGACAGTAGAAAAGGCTCTGAAGGGGGCTGCCCTCTGGGAGGAAGTAAAAGACCGACTCAAGGAGAACGCCTTGGGGCTTTCCGGAGGTCAACAGCAAAGGCTATGCATTGCCAGAGCAATAGCCGGCGATCCTGAAGTGCTTCTTATGGATGAGCCATGTTCGGCGCTCGATCCGGTTGCAACCGCCAAGATCGAGGATTTGATTGACGCCCTACGTGGAAAATACTCTATTGTAATAGTTACGCATAATATGCAGCAAGCCGCCAGGGTGTCCGACAATACCGCTTTTATGTACCTTGGAAAACTGATCGAATATGGAGAAACCTCGATAATATTTACAAACCCAAAAGTTGACAAGACTATGGAATATGTCACCGGTCGTTTTGGATGATGTTATTCCAGTAAGCAAGAAAATTGAATCCGGGAACAAGACGTTTCCCAACTCATTTCTATGAAAAATCTCCACCACGATGTCTGTGGATTTCACCCGTAATCATGTAAATTACGTCCTCGGCTATATTTGTAGCATGATCGGCAATTCTTTCGAGATGTCTTGAAATCAGGAACGTGTTTACGAGGTAATCGACGTCCTCGGGCCTGTTTTGGACTTCTTTTACAAACAACGTCTGCATGGCTCTTTTCATGTAATCAACGTCATCGTCTTCAGCGCAGACCTGATATGCGGCTGTCAGATCCCTGTTGACCATTGAATCCAGAGCCTTTTCCAACATGTCCTGAGAGCGTTGCGCCATGGTGAAATAGTCAAACGGAATTGCCATGCCGGGTTTTTCGGCGATGACAATAACCCTTTCCGCTATATTTACAGCGAGGTCTCCTATTCGTTCAAGATCGTTATTCATTTTAAGAACAGCGACTATATACCTTAAGTGATCGGCTACCGGTTGATGTAATGCGAAAATCTTCAGGCATTCTTCTTCAAGATCGACTTCGAGTTGATCTATTTCAACATCACCATCTATGACAATCTGGGCCATGTCTCTGTCTCTGCATTCAGCGGCCTTGACAGCCATCTTGAAACGCTCCTCCACAAGCGCCCCCAACGACAGGACTCTCTTCTTCAATTTTTCTATATCCCTTGCAAGTCGAACCCTCATTATAATGCCTCCTGTGTTTTAACCCTCATAATAATTGTAATTTCGGTTTTTCGCTGAATCGGCAAAACCCTGCAAGAACTTATATGCCACCAATGTATGCTTATCTTTAATCGTAATTTCAGTCAAGTTAGAGAAATGTTATTGAAATCTCACTGTCAATATGTAAGAAAATTTATTAAAATGTTCAAGTGCGTTTTCATCAGCTTGATTCACAAGGAGAGGAACCCGTTTTGTGCGCTTCATTGACAGATTCTGGTTTTTTTGGGAAACCGGTAGAGACTTCAATGGTGGTTAGGGCAAGGGCTAATAGAGGATCTCCTCATAAATTTAGATGGATGAGTCCGGTTATGCTACGCTTGGGCAAGCATTCAAAAACACTGTCAACATCCATTGCCATCAGATCCAGTCGAAAATATTAACGTGCCGTTGTTGAATTCTTGGGCGCCAATAATTCTAAACCCGAATTTCGGAATTTGTTTTTGCCAAGTAGCAATGCTTTAGGAAAGCCTGAATGAACAATAAAGATTGGGAGTCTATCTGTAGACGTTGTGGAAAATGTTGTTACGAAAAAGTGGATTTGGGAGCTGGCGAGATAATTTATACCAAAGAGCCATGCATCCATCTCGATACCACAACCAACCTCTGCAAGGTTTATGAAAACAGGCAGATTGAAGAGCCGGACTGTATCGAACTGACGGAGAATCTTGTAAGGAGTCTGAATTGGCTCCCGCCGGATTGCGCTTATGTGGAACACGTCAGAAAGCATGATACCCTGCTGGCGGTTCAGTTGGCGGAAGAGAAGGCAAGAAAGAAGAAAAAAAATAAAAGGAGACGTTAATGTCTGTCAAGACGATCAATGTAAACCAGGACATTCTAGGAGCTAACGATATACTGGCCGAGTCCATGAAATCACAATTCCAGTCGTCGAAGGTTTATGTCATCAATCTCATGTCTGGTCCAGGCGCAGGGAAGACATCAACAGTGATTCGGATAATAGAGGCTTTGGGGAACAAATACAAAATCGGAGTCATTGAAGGAGACATAGCCTCAGACGTCGATGCTCGCAAAATCCAGGAAAAGGGGGTTGATGTAGTTCAAATAAACACTAACGGCGCCTGTCATCTGGATGCCAACATGATCATGTCTGCATGCAAAACCCTGGGAATTGAAGGCAAGGATCTTATAATCATAGAAAATGTCGGTAACCTCGTATGTCCGGCCGAATTTAATCTTGGCGAGAACATAAAGCTAATGATTCTCTCGGTTCCGGAAGGGCACGACAAACCTTTAAAGTATCCGTTGATGTTTACAGAAGCTAACGCACTGGTAATAAACAAAATTGACTTGTCGCCGTTTACGGATTTCAATATGGATGAAGTTAAAAGAGTGGTGATGGCCATGAACCCGGCAATAGAAATCTTTCCTGTTTCCGCAAAGACTGGGCATGGTCTTGATAGTTTTATCAATTGGCTCGAAAAGAAGATTCAGGACAACCGTTGAGAAACGCGGGCTCTGGATTTGCAGACCGCGGAAATTGCGGTAAGAAACTTTCATGGAACCGGATGCCTCCCGGGATTGTCAGAAATTTCTAATGACGATAGTAAACTAAAACGCCAAGGGTGATTTAGTGTACATGCGACGGATTGGTCCTGGTCCAAAAAAGGAGACTAATTAATGACATTCAGGCTGCCCGTGATTTCCGTAATGATCTTGATCTCATGTCTGTTTGTTATATTGGATGGCAAGAAACCACTTATGGCAAGGGATTTAACGGATGCTGAAATCTCAAAAGAAATAACTAAAGAACAGAACAAGGCAATTATAGAAGCCTTCTTGAAAAACGAGCTCACAGAAGTGAACCAAAATGTTACTAACCAACTCCTGCCTCAATACCCGTCCCTGGTGTTTTTTGTCAAACAGGTGGAGAAAGGGCCGATCAACAGTCTCCTTTTCTTGGAAGAGCAGGTACACAAGCTGAGGGAAGTCCAAAAAAATATTGATTCGCTTCCCTATTCTATTGCGTTCTCTGCCGACGAAAAAAAGAAAATCATGGGATTGAGGGCGACTGCCGACAAGATTGTATCTTACGGCATACCTCTGATCAAAAGAGACTTCTATCGTGTAATGGAAGCGGCAAAGGTTCTGGCGGACAAAAAAAGAAAACATCCGGTTGAACTCATGCCCGATCAATCTTTCCGGGACTCCATATACAGGCAGGTCGAGCCGACAGCCAATCAGCTTGACGAGGAAATGGGCAAACTTTCGGAGGGTGAGTTAATTTGCATGAGATTGGGATTTGTTTTGGAACAGGTTACGGTAACGAACCTTTGGTTACTTGTTAATGACAATCGTCTGCCCAAGGAAAGTGATTTCATGCTATTCAGAAACAAGCGGAGTGAATATTTTCAAAAAAAGCTCAAGAGAATCTACGGGAACCAGGAAAATCAGAAAGCCCTTCCAGAAAACAAAAACAATCGTTAACTGATAGTATGGGGACAATTTCTTCCATCCTCCGAGCGCGTTGTTAATTTTTTTAATAGTTGAACGTCAGGTCGGGAAGGATTTGCGTATATAAAAATGACAGAATTGATAAGACTCGAAAATGTTTCAAAATGTTATTCCAGCGGACCTAATTGTGATGTATTTCCCTTGTTTTCCGTGAATCTTGAACTGGATCAGGGATCCAGAATGATTCTCCTTGGGAAGAGTGGTTCGGGGAAAAGCACTTTCCTCAATATTGTCGGAGGTGTTGATACGCCCACATCCGGGAGGGTATTTTTCAATGGCACGGAACTGACCGCATTGTCACAGGCGGACTTGGCAAATTACAGGAGGAAAGAGGTCGGTTTCATCTTTCAATCATTCAATCTGTTTCCGACATTGACAGTTGGCGAGAATGTGATGCTACCGTTAGAACTTGTCGGAACACCGAATAAAGAAAAAGCGATAGAATTACTTGACGCGGTAGGACTTCCCGACGCGTGGCAAAAATTTCCGGAACTATTGAGCGGAGGGGAACAACAGCGTGTTGCGATAGCCAGAGCTCTGGTAAAAACCCCCAAATTGATTCTGGCTGATGAACCTACCGGTAACCTGGATCAGGATACAGGTAACACTATATTGAAATTGATAGACAATGTATGTTCTCTTAATAATGCAACCCTGATAATGGTAACTCATAGTCAGGACGCCCTCTGGATAGCTCCGAGACATTACAGATTGAGGTCGGGACGTCTCGAACTCGAAACTGTGATCAATTGAATTGTGTATTATTCCGGCAAACTAAAATATCATTAATCTGATAACGGGATTTTGTTGACCGGAATGAGTCATCGCTTTCTCCATGTCAGCAGGTTTCCAAGTGAAATAGACTAGATAGGACCATGAGTTTCACCACGCTTCTGAAATTCAATTTCAGGTATTACAAGAGACACTCTCTTCTGGCTCTCCTGTGTCTTATGGGGATATCACTGGGTGTGGGGATAGTGATAGCGGTAGAGTTAATCAATGTTTCAGCGTTAGCGTCATTTTCTTCATCCATAGATTTTCTGTCCGGAAAAGCGTCTCACTCTGTGGTTTCGAACTATGGCCGAATTGACGAGGAAGACTTTCGGTCCATCTGGACCGACAAATCCGTCGCCGCTGCGTCACCTGTCATTGATGTGATGGGGACAACTGTGGAAACCGGATCAGATTCGATACGTTTCCTGGGTATAGATCCTTTTCTGGACTCATCTTTCCGTGCATGGACTCCGCAGGGCGCGGACGACAAATCTCTCCTGATTTTCCTCTCAAATCCGGTTCCAGCGGTTTACTTGTCAGAAGGTTTAGCAAAAAAGCACAAATTAAAAACAGGTGATCAACTGACTGTCCTGAAAGCGGGAATTGAAAAGAAAATAAAGTTGATAGGCATGATAGATCCGTCGGTGTCCGGCAGTCTGACTGAAAACATCGGGGTGATGGATATTGCAGCGGCTCAGGAGCTTTTTGGACGGACCGGTCGCCTTGACCGTATTGATCTCGTCATTAATGGCGATCCGGAAGATTTGAGAAACAGTTTGCCTCAAGGTCTTGTCCTGACTGACGCAAATTCAAGAAAGGCAACATTAAACTCGATCCTTTATTCCTTCCAGCTAAATCTGGCGGCAATGAGTCTTCTGGCGCTATTTGTTGGGGTTTTTCTCATTTACAATTTCTCTATGTTTTCCGTGTTGTCACGACGTGAAGACATGTCTCTACTACTAACGATTGGTTCAGACCGAAGAAGTCTCATAGGAGCTTTTATAGCTGAGTCCACCTTACTTGGGGCTGCGGGCAGTTTTATTGGGGTAATATTTGGTTACTTGGTAGCATATTTTAGCATCAATATGGTTTCCAGCACAATCAGTCAGCTTTACTATCAGGTAAATGTTGGCAGTGTTGGACTTACGTTTCCTATAGTTCTGAGCGGTGTTGCCGTGGGTTTTGTGGCCACGCTGGTCGGGGTGATTTTGCCTTCTTTCGAAGTGGCAGTGACTCCGCCGGTGATAGGAATCAAGAGGCAGAGCATTGAAGACCGGGCAAGCTCTTTGAAGGGCTGGCTACTAGTTTTGGGCGCGGTGTTTTTCATATTATCAGCGTTTTGCGCATGGGCCTCGCGATTTTCAATTTTTTGGGGTTTCACCTCTGCTTTTGGAATGACTCTCGCCTTTGCTTTGTTTACGCCATACAGTCTATCCATTTTTACCCATCATTTGGGGACTTTTCTAAAAAAGACCTTTAACTCCCTGACCGGTTTTCTGGCTGCCAGGAATGTAAAGGCCTCCCTAAGTCGAACCAGCATAGCAGTGGCCGCTCTGGCGGTAGCTCTTTCCATGACTATTGGTGTTGATACCATGATTTATAGCTTCAGAACGTCAGTGGCGGATTGGCTGGATGGATCTTTACAGGGCGACATATACATATCTCCAGAAACAACTAAGTGGGATCATCCACTGCCTGAAGACCTCATGGAGAAATTTGGGAGTGACCCTCGGGTGGATTGGCTTGAGAAGTATTCGACATTCGACATTTACATCGATGGACGATTGGCAAAACTGCGTGTTCTTGAATCAGAGATTCTTTCGGGAAAGGCAAGGTTCAATTTCATTCAAGGCTCTCAGGAATCGTGGAAGGAACTGGTAAAAGGGGCTGCGTTCATATCAGAATCGCTGGGTTTCCGGTTTGGGATCAAATTGGGCGACACTATGAAGCTTCCCACCCCAAAGGGGTTGATCGAATTTCCGGTAGTTGCGATTACGAGAGATTATTCTTCAGACCAGGGAACAGTCCAGATTGATAGAAACATTTACCGGAAGCTATGGGGGGACGATCGCGTTCAATCAATAGCGCTTTTTCTGCGCCCAGGAGTTTCCACAGAAGAAGTGAAATCGGATATAATTGCTGAATTCAAGGGGTTGGAGAGGACTGTAGTATCGAATACCCAAATGCGTGATACTGTGTTGGGAATATTTGACAAAACGTTTGCTCCGACAGCTACGTTAAAAGGAGTTTCCTTGCTGGTAGGTCTATTGGGGGTTGCTACGGCCATGATGGCAATCCTGATGGAACGTTCCAGCGACATAAAGGTCTTAGGATACCTAGGGTTAAATTCGGGACAACTGGGCCGAATGAATATTTACCAGGGTCTTATTATGGGACTATTTGCCTTTCTGATTGCTTCGCTATGTGGAATGGCGCTCACATACATCATTGTTCACGCAATAAACTTTCGATCTTTTGGCTGGTCTATAGATATAAAACTGAATCCATGGGTATTTTTTGAAACTTTGTCCCTTACTATGGCCGCCTGCTTTGCATCGTCGCTTTATCCAACGTTCAGACTAATGCGCATAAAAAGTGCGCCAGCCTTGAAAGAGGAATAATTCAAAAGGAGGATTCATTTGAATAAATCAGAGGTATTGAAGGCGCTTGAATGGGTTGACCAAACTGCAAAAGAGGGTGACGCCGATCGTCTGGTAAAGGCTAAACAGGTCCTCGCCGACCAGATTTCCTCAGCTAGAAAGGTTTCAGCCAAAGAAGACTTCTACAAAACGGCATTTGAAAGTTTTGTGAGAAAGCATGGAAGGGAACCATTAGAGGACATAGAAACTGATTGATACGATGATGGCAACAAATCGGGCGATCCATGATTTTGTTCAGGCCAGGTCGATGGAAAAAGCAGTCAGTCCGAAAAAGGATCAAAATCCGGTCGCAATTCAGACAGAAGAGCCTGGCGGGTTTTTGACATTAACTCAGGGACATCCTCTTCGGAGAGTCCTTGAGTCGGAATCGGGGGGCAAATGGTCAATGTGACGTGTCCTGGACGCAATGCGATAGTTTTTTTTGGTAAAATCTTGAAAGCCCCATTGCAGACTACCGGCAATATGGGGATTCCAGTCTGAACGGCCATCATGAATGCGCCTTTCTTGAAATCTTTCAGATTTCCGTCAGGTGTGCGAGTTCCCTCAGGATAAATTAAAACTGACCAGCCGTCTTTGAGTTTTTCATCTTTTTCCTTGTTTAAGGTCTCTATGGAATTGGCGGTGTTCGACCTGTCGATGGCAATTGGCCCAGTACACCATAAAGCCCAACCAAAAACCGGAATCCTGAGCAATTCTTTTTTAAGAACCCATCTGAAATAGACAGGAAGAGCGGACGCCATGGCGTGTATATCCGCAATTCCCTGATGATTGGGGGTTATGATGTAGGAAGCGCCAGGTTCAAGGTTTTCTGTTCCGAATACGGAAATTTTCAGTCCCATTAGAGCCGAAATAATTCTGCTCCACAATCTCATCAAATAAAATACGAATTTGCCCGGTTTTACAAAAATGACCGACAAAAGCATAGGCGTCGCAATAATCGGCGTGAAAACCACTAATCCCAATGCAGTAAGAGCTATTCTGAACGGGGACTTCTTCAAAGCTTCCAAAGTTCACCCCACAATGAAGTTCGTGTTACACTAGAGATGATTGCTTTATACCTAAAAAATTATATGAACAAATTTTCGCAAAATAGGTGTCATGTTTTCTCAAATTCCGCCTATCCATCCATACTATGTTATAATGTTTGTAACTGTAACACAAGCAGCTATTTCTCATTATTGACCAATGAATGGCGGTAATTGAAGATCGAGAGCTTATTGCATGAAAACTGAAGATTTATCCAGGCTAAGAATAAAGAGCGATCAGAAATGGACGAGGGATACGCTTTTTAGTAACAAACTCTTTGTTGGGATCATGTTTGTGGCAACAGCGATCATAGCCATACTGGTTGTGATGTGGACTGGAGTTCTGAAAAGGCCGGTCGAGGTTAATGTCGCAAAAGTGGCAATGACATTTCCTTCAAAAGCCCTTACCATTCTTAACGCAAGCGGTTACGTCGTGGCTCAAAGAAAGGCGGCCGTATCATCAAAAGCTACCGGTCGTCTGGAGAAACTCTATGTTGAAGAGGGCAGAAGAGTCAAACAGGGCGATACGATAGCGCAACTCGAAAATCGTGATTTAAAGGCCACACTCGATGAAGCCATGGCTAACCTCAGGGTCACAAGGGCTAATCTCAAAAACGCCGTAGCGGAACTTGATGACGCTACTCTGAATTATAACCGGCAAAGCTCGCTAAAACAGTCCGGTTCCGTGTCCATTCAGGCTGTTGATTCAGCGGAAGCCCGTTTCAAAAAGGCCATGGCGGCTGAAACGTCCGCCAAATTTAGTGTTGAAAAAAGCGAAGCCTCTGTCAAGGTTGCTGAGGTCAATCTGGAACAATCTTTCATCATGGCGCCTTTTGACGGAGTTATATTGACTAAGAGCGCAGAAGAAGGTGAGGTTGTGGCGCCTATGGGAGCTTCACTAAATGCAAAGGCCTCTGTTGTGACAATGGCTGATATGAGCTCCCTGATGGTAGAAGTTGATGTTTCTGAATCGAGTCTTGAAAAGGTTAAACTTGGGGCTCCTGCGGAAATAAGACTGGACGCTTTTCCCAATGACAGGTTTTCGGGCACAGTACACATGATTGTTCCCACCGCTGACAGATCAAAGGCTACGGTGCTGACTAAAGTGAAATTCGACAAGCTTGATGACAAGGTGTTACCCGAAATGAGCGCGAAGGTGGCTTTTTTGTCAAGACCGCTGTCAAAAGGTGAAGACGTTGCATTTCTGGGAATGCCGCTTGCCGCTGTAAAAAGTGAATCAGGAAATGATTGCGTTTTTCAGGTCGAAGAAGGGATTGCAAGACTGAGGACGGTCAAACTGGGAAGGAAATGGGATGACACGTCAGAAGTGTTATCTGGTCTTAAAGAAGGGGATCTCGTGATCATCAAATCCACTGAGCCTGTACACGACAAGTCCAAAATTAAAGTCAAAGACTGATGAACGATAAGAAAAAATCGATTGTAGTCATAAGAAACCTGTCCAAATCATACAGGCGGGGTTCTCAGAATATCCCCGTTCTCAGGGACCTTTCCATAGAGGTGGACGAAGGAGAATTTCTATCACTTATGGGGCCATCCGGTTCAGGTAAGACCACCCTGTTGAATTTGATTGCCGGTATAGACAACCCCGATAGTGGGGTTCTGGAAGTCGGGGGAGTAAACATATCAGAACTTGATGAGGCTCAACTCAGTAAATGGCGTTCTACTCATGTCGGGTTCATTTTTCAGTTTTACAATCTTATACCGGTTCTGAATGCCCTGGAAAATGTTCAACTCCCACTTTTGTTGACATCTTTGACCAGAACTGAACGCAAGGAACATGCGCAATCTGCCCTGCAGGCGGTTGGTTTGGAAGATCGGATGGATCATTATCCTTCCCAGCTCTCAGGCGGGCAGCAGCAACGCGTTGCCATTGCTAGAGCGATTGTTACGGATCCGCTTATTATTGTGGCAGATGAGCCGACAGGAGACCTCGACAAAAAATCAGCTACTGAGGTGCTTGATTTACTTGAGCAGCTCAACGAATCATTTCAAAAAACAATTATTATGGTTACCCATGATCCTAGAGCGGCTCAAAGATCCAAACGTATTCTATATCTGGACAAGGGTGTTCTCGCAGATTCACTTGCAATAGAATTCTAGATTTAAGCACATCGGTAAACTCCGGAGTTTTTCGATCAGGGAATTGCCGGCCAAACCCGGTCAGACTGGAGTGATTGTGATCACAGAGTTAGCGCTGATAGAATTCCTGAATGCATTTAACGACATGTTCTTTTTGATCGAGATTGAGCTCAGGATAAATTGGCAAAGCCAGAACCTCGCTCGCAGCCGATTCACTTACTGGAAAACTCCCGAAATCCATCCTGTGCTGTCCCAAGCACTCCTGAAGATGCATTGGTTTGGGATAATAAATTTCAGTAATGACCCTGTTTTCCTGAAGGAAATTTTTCAGCGAATCCCTGTTTTTGGCTCGTATCACATACTGATTAAAGACATGACGTTCAAAAACAACTTGTGGTGGGGCTACATATTTCGGGGCGACACCGGTTTCAAAAAAGCGTTTTGTATAGTAAGCCGCGTTTGCTCTACGTTTTTCGGTCCACGAATCCAAACGTTTGAGTTTGACTCCGAGAATTGCGGCCTGCAGGGCGTCAAGCCTGAAATTTGCGCCCAGAACGTCGTGAAAGTATTTGGTGGCGGATCCCTGATTCCTGATCTGTTTCAATAACTCTGCTATGGCAGGATCATTGGTAGTTATAACGCCGCCATCCCCAAAACCCCCAAGATTTTTTGATGGAAAAAATGAAAAACAACCCACATTCCCGAGGCCACCGATTCTTGTCCCTTGATATTCGCTCCCTATTGCCTGGGCGGCGTCCTCTATCACAGGGATGGCATGTTTCTTGGCCAAATCCACAACAGGCCTCATGTCAACTGATTGGCCAAAGAGATGAACCGGAATTATGGCTTTGGTTTTGGGAGTTATAGTTTTTGCCAGCTTACTGATGTCCATATTGAAAGTATTTTTTTCAATATCCACAAAAACAGGGGTAGCGCCCTGTCTCAAAATACTGCCGACCGTGGCAAAAAAAGTGAAAGGCGTTGTTATTACTTCGTCCCCTGGTCCAATTCCAAAAGCCATTAGCGATGCAAGCAGGGCGTCAGTTCCCGACGAAACACCAATGGCAAACCTTGTTCCACAATAATCGGCAATGGCGTGTTCAAATTTTTCCACTTCCGGACCCAGTATGAAGTACTGGCTATCAAGAACTTGCTCGACAACGGGTAATATATCGTTTCTTATGGTTTGATACTGGGCTTTAAGGTCAAGAAGAGGAACTGAAACAATTTGTTCGGAATTGCGGAAAGTCATGAAACCTCACAGGCTCTTTTGATTCAGTTCCAAATCATACATAAGCCTGGGTTAGACTTCAATTCATATCTGAACTTTGACATGATCAAATCTCTAGACCCCACGGTTAGAGGCGATTTCAGAAATTAATCCAGCCATCTGACAAATTCATTGATATCAGCGCGTTCAGCTCTGAAATCATTGACCGGCTGAGCCGGATCAGGCTTGCCCAGAGCAATGGAAATGACGAGTTTTTTTGAATCCGGAATATTCATGAAATCTCGCAACTCTTCTGAATAAGAGTTCACCAATCCTACCGGGCATGAGCCAAGGCCCTTTGCAAATGAGGCCAGAAGCAGAAACGCCAGAAAAGATCCGATGTCCACCATGCGTTCGGGAGGAAAGCTTTCATCCAGAAAGATGAATATTGCACAGGGCGCCCCATAAAAATTGAGACTGCCTTCGTTGACATATTCCTTGAAGTCGTATCCCATCTTCCTGATCAACGGCCCCATGTCATCGGCGCATTTGCGTGCTCTTTCAATGAATTTCCCGGGCAAAGGTCTGGATGCTCCCGGTCCGCAAGTCACACCTCGCTCCTTGTAAGACCTGATAAGCCTTTTTGAAAGTCTTTTCCTCTCGGAACCGACAACTACATGGACTTCCCATGGTTGCATATTCAACGCTGACGGAGCTCTTGACGCCTCCGCAAGAATCTCCCTGACAAGATCAGAAGGCACAGGTTCATCGAGAAAACTCCTGAAACTTGAGCGTGTTTTGATTGCCGTCAATATGTCCATGGCCAATTCTCCGATGCATGGTAGATGTTCGTGTTTTCAGACGGCTTGCCAGCCGCCGCCAAACAAGTTATAGATTGAATTCATGTTAAACCTGCTTCAAACAGTCTTCAGATAATATACAACGCTCTGAGTTGACAGGAGAAGAAGTTCTTATGGGCAAGCGTAAACTCATTTTGGCCATTACTATTCTTTCCTTGGTTTTTTCGTCAGGTATGGTTTTCGCACAGAATTTTACTGAAATATACAGGAGCGGAGTTGATTCGGAGGAGAGTGGGGCCTTGGATGAGGCATTGAACAAGTATAACGAGGCCTTGAAGATTGCCCCAAATTCTGCTCATGCATGGGCGAAAAGAGGCGAGCTTTATTTGAGAAGAGGTGACCCGAAGTCTGCAACCAGGGACCTGCTTCAGGCTGTCAAGCTGGATCCTGCATATTCCGCAGCATTTACAAGGCTTGGCTTTGCCTTCAATGCGTCAAATGAGTATGACAGGGCGATAGAAGCGCTTACTAACGCAGTGAGACTCGAGCCAGCATCTTCTGAGGCCTATAATACCCGCGGCTTCTCATATAACGGCAAGAATGAATATGATAAGGCCATCAAGGACTTTGACAAGGCCATACTTCTAAATTCAAAAGATGCCCGTTATTATAATAACAGAGGTTTTGCGTTGAATGGTGTGGGGGATTACAACAAGGCCATAGAGGATTTCGATAAAGCAATCAAGATAGACTCATCCAACGCCATGTTCTTTAACAACAGGGGCGTAGCCTTCATGAGACTTAAACAGTTTGATAAGGCCATGGAGGACTTTAACAAATCCATCGACATTAATTCCAAGTATTCATCTTCCTATCATAACAAGGGAATGGCGCTGAGTGGTTTGGGGCGTCATGACAAGGCGATTGAGGAGTTCAGCAAGGTAATAGAGATGAATCCGAATTCACCTGTTCTGTTTAAAGACCGGGGAACAGCCTATTTTAAACTGGGTGAGTATGAGCTGGCAAAAACTGATTTTGAAAAAGCCGTAGAACTGGACAAGAGATTTGCCCCGGCTTATGCCGCTCTGGCAATGTTATATGCGACCTCAAAGGATGATAAACCTGTAAATCCTTCACTGGCAAGGAAAAATGCCGAAAGGTCGGTTGCCCTGGCAGGTTCGTTAGCTCCGGAAATGTATCGAAACTTTGCCGAAGTCCTGTGGGAGCTGAACCAGAACCAGGAAGCAATAACCATGCTCCATAAAGCCTCATCAATGGATTCTTCAAACAGGGAAATTCAGGAACTGCTCACGAAATGGGGGGTCACGCCACTCCAAAAAGCCGAACATGTTCCCCAGGTAAAACATGCGCCCTTTGCCAACCTTTGGTGATTAAAACTACTTAGGGATTACAGTGATGTCACGAGAGCTCAGTCAGCAACGAAAATATGTGAATTCAAGGCTCATCTGCGATGAGGCTTTAACCGGATCAAAATACCTTGAGGAAATCCTGGCCCGATTGACAAAGACATTCGATCTTCTGCCAGGC
>CAITZA010000112.1 GCA_903896745.1 uncultured Desulfomonile sp.
CGCCGCTCCAGCCAAGCCCGCTGCCGAGGCTCCCAAGCCTGCTGCGGCTGCGGCCCCCGTGAAACCCGCTGTCAAGGTAGAGCCCCCAGCTCAACCCAAAGCCGAAAAAGCGCCGGAGGTCCCTGCTCCTGCGCCAAAAATTGAAGTTATAGAAAAACCTGCGCCTGCGATCGTTTCTGAAGCGCTCGCAGAGGAAGAGGAGGAAGCAATTATGGGTCAATTGACCAAGGACGATATTCAAGGCCTGAAAGAAATGGTCGGCGCATTTAAGGCTTTCAAGAGCCTCACATCAATGATGGCTGGCTTGGATTCTGTCCTGTCTGGCAAGCCGCCAGCTCAGGCTGTTCCAGCGGCGGCCCCAGCCGCTGTCGCTGCTAAAGCCGAGGCGCCTGTTGTAGCGGCGGCTCCGCTAAAGAAAAAAGAACTAGCTCCCGCAAACTGGGCAGATTATACAGCATGTGAAGTAACGCTTGAAGGGTTAAAATACGCCGATAAGGAGGGGTATACTACCGCTTTTCATCGGGCTAGAACAACTCCCGCATGTCCAATAGGCAAGGGCGGGTCCTGCTGCAAGATATGTAACATGGGTCCATGCAGAGTTCTTCCGCCCAAGGGCAAAGATGAATCTCCCGAGGACCGGAAAAAAAGAACTGGTCTTTGCGGGGCCACCCCGGAAACCATCGCGGCTCGTAACTTCGCCAGAATGGTTGCCGCTGGCACAGCGTCGCATAGCGATCACGGACGCCATATTGCCCACACATTCCTTAGCGCTGCAAAAGGTGAGCTTCCTGATTATCAGATCAAGGACGTGGCCAAAGTCCTTGCGGTCGCCATGGACTATGGGGTTGAAACCGAAGGTCGGGAATTCAAGGACATAGCCGTAGAAGTTGGCGAGAAAGCATTAGCCGAATACGGTAAACAGCATGGTGAGCTGCTGAACATAAAGAGGGCCCCTCTTAAACGCCAGGAAATCTGGAAAAAGGAAAATGTTATCCCGGTTGGAATCGATCGATCGGTTGTTGAAGTGCTGCACATGACCCATATGGGTGTCAACCAGGAAATGGAGCACATCATCAGACTTGCTACCAGGTGCGCGCTTGCAGACGGTTGGGGCGGTTCCATGATTTCCACCGACTTGTCTGACGCCCTTTACGGAACCCCTGTCCCCATTCTTGGCAAAGTCAACCTCGGCTGCATGAAGGAAGACACGGTCAACATCATAGTTCACGGCCATGAGCCTTCACTGTCTGAAATCATCGTTCAGGCCGTTCAGGATCCTGAGATGATCGCCTACGCAAAAAGCAAAGGCGCGTCTGGCGGTATCAGCTTAGGCGGAATATGCTGCACTTCCAATGAAATCCTGATGCGCCATGGTATTCCGATTGCCGGCAATTATCTGCAACAGGAACTCGCCATTATTACCGGCGCTCTTGAGTCGATGATTGTTGACGTTCAGTGCGTAATGCAGGGCGTTGCCGAACTCGCGAAATGCTTCCATACACAAATCGTGACAACCAGCCCGATAGCCAAAATGCAGGGCGCCTTCAAGCATTACGATTATGATGAGCATTACGGACTTGAGACGGCAAAGGCCATAGTCAGAGACGCAATAGATAATTACCCGAATCGAGATAAGAACAAGGTTTCAATACCGACTGAGCAGCAAGACATGGTTGTCGGATTTAGCCATGAAACAATAAGCTATATGCTCGGTGGTATGTTCCGCGCCAGTTATCGTCCGTTGAATGACAACATCATCAATGGGCGCATCAGGGGTCTCGCGGGAATAGTCGGATGCGGTAACGCTCGCCTGAAACAGGATTTTCTACATGTTGAACTGGCCAAAGAGCTTATCAAGAACGACGTATTGGTATTAACCACAGGATGCTCAGCCATCGCTCTAGGGAAAGCCGGACTTCTTACACCCGAAGCGGCCAGGAAATATGCTGGAGAAGGCTTGGCCGAAGTTTGTGAAACCGTTGGTATTCCGCCTTGCTTGCACATGGGTTCCTGCGTGGACAACTCCCGCATATTGGTAGCGGCTACCGCAGTAGTCAGGGACGGCGGCCTCGGTGACGATCTTTGCGATGTTCCGGCGGTTGGTATCGCTCCAGAGTGGATGAGTGAAAAAGCTGTCGCAATCGGACAGTATTTCGTCGCCTCAGGAGTTTACGTCCTCTTTGGTGGTGGCTTTCCAACCATAAATGAAGATATTTGCACCAACTATTTGTTCAAGGACATTGAGCAAGTATACGGTGGCCGCTGGGATATGGTGGACAAAGACCCGTACGAAATGGCAAGGCGCTGCATTGCACAAATTGACGCCAAGAGAAAAGCTTTAGGCATTGATAAGGCCAGAGAGAGAGTCTTGATGGATATGGCCATGAGACGCGAAATAGCCGGATAAGTTGTGAGTCTCGGCTCAAAACAGGGGGAGGGGTCAATGCCCTCCCTGCAAAAGCTCTAAAGTTTCCATAGGAGGAAATGAAAAGTGTCTAAAATAGTAGCAGCAAATGTAATAGCCGGCGCTCACAAGGTCTATGAAAAGACCCGCAAACGTTATGAGATGGCTGTACAAAAGTACGGAAAAAAACAAGAAATCTCGTTTCCTAACACAGGTTACTATCTGCCAGTTATTTATGGTATATTAGGTTTTCCGGTAAAGAATCTCGGTGACGCCGGTCTGGTTTTGGATCGGGCGGAACATCTTATTCCACCGCTAGTGAGAGACAAGACACCTCTGCCCTACCTCGGCCCGGTACTCGACGCTGGAATGGCCTCCCTTTTCAACTACGAAATTTTCGAAGCCCTGCGCTATCTGGAAGAACCGGATTTCTACCTTCCCGCCGAAGATCCAACTGAGGACAAACTCTGGTTAGGCGCGGCAGACGACATCATTCTTCGAAAAAGGGGCGTAGAGTTCGTCGATGGAACCGCCCCCGGTTTCGCGGCCGTAGTAGGATCCGCTCCTACAAAGGAAATAGCGGCCGAAATGGCATTAGAGCTACAGAAGAAGAATCTCTATGTATTCATGGCTGCTAATCACAATGGAACCACTTTCTCACAGCAGTTGAGAGAAGCTGGAGTTCAGGTAGGCTGGCCAACCCGTCTGGTACCTTTTGGTCCTGACATCTCGTCAGCGATCTTCGCTGTTGGTTTTGCGACTAGAGCCGCTCTGAGTTTTGGCGGTATCCAGCCCGGTGATTTCAGAAAAGTGCTCATCTATAACAAAGACCGCGTCTTTGCTTTCGTCCTGGCGCTCGGTGATGTTTCCGACGAGTGGTATGCTGCGGCTGCAGGCGTCATCAACTATGGATTCCCAACCATCGCTGATACTCCGATTCCGCAGATTCTGCCCACAGGTGTTTGCACATATGAGCATGTTGTATCAAACATTCCTCACAAAGACATAGTAGCTAAAGCCATCGAAGTCAGAGGACTCAAAGTCACGGTCACGGAAGTCCCAGTTCCGGTAGCATACGGCCCCGCTTTCGAAGGCGAGCGTATCCGTGGCGAAGATATTTACATGGAAGCCGGCGGTGGCAAGACTATCGGTGTTGAGCTTACCGTCATGAAAGACATGAACGAAATAGAAGACGGTCAGGTTGATCTGGTAGGTCCGGACCTGAAAGACATAAAGCCAGGAACTCGTATACCGCTGGGTATTTATGTTGAAGTCGCAGGCCGAAAGATGCAGTCAGATTTCGAGCCGATTCTGGAAAGACAGATCCACCACCTCATTAACTATGCCCAAGGTCTTATGCACATAGGACAGAGAGACATCGCTTGGGTGCGCATCGGCAAGGGCGCCGTCGAAAAGGGTTTCTCGCTGAAGCATATCGGCTCAATCCTGCACGCCAAGTATCATCAGGATTTTGGATCAGTGCTTGACAAGGTAAAAGTTACAATTTTCACAGAGCAGGACAAGTGCGAAGAGCTTCTGAAGAAGGCCAAGGAATCATACGCAGTTAGAGACGCCAGAGTCCAGGGTATGAAGGACGAGGATGAGAATACATACTTCTCATGCACGCTTTGCCAGAGCTTCGCTCCTACACACGTTTGCGTGGTGACACCCGAACGAACCGGTCTTTGCGGCGCCTATAACTGGCTGGATTGCAAGGCCTCCAATGAAATCAATCCCACCGGTCCGAACCAGCCCATCGATAAAGGCAAGACCGTTGATGAACGACTTGGCCAATGGGAGGGCGTTAACGCCTTCGTAAGCCAGGCTTCCAGAGGCAAGGTGGCCGAGTGTAGCGCCTACTCAATCATGGAATCACCCATGACCTCCTGCGGTTGCTTCGAGTGTATCGCAGCGGTGCTTCCGGTATGTAACGGCGTTATGACTGTGGATCGTGATTACAAGGGAATGACCCCATGCGGCATGAAATTCACAACCCTGGCGGGAAGCGCTGGCGGTGGTAATGTCACCCCAGGTTTTGTCGGCCATTCCAAGCTCTACATCGTTTCCGACAAGTTTGTCGGCGCCGAGGGCGGCATCAGGCGGCTGGTCTGGTTACCGAAGGCCATGAAAGAAATGCTCAGGGACAAACTTAACGCGCAGGGCGAAAAGTATGGCATTTCCAATCTCGCTGACAGAATCGCTGACGAGACCGTTGGTGTTACTGAAGACGAGATTTACGCCTTCTTGCAGGAAAAAGAGCACCCAGCTCTTGCCATGGATTCAATAGTTGGCTAGTGACACATAGTCACAGTTCATGTTATACTGATTCTGTTAACGAGGGAGCGCCCGAGGCGTTCCCTCATCATTCATTCTTGATAACCAAAACACTTGCAATTTATTTGGGTATAATTGCCTCGAAAAGGAGGTTTTAATCGATGGCGCTTTCGGGAATTCAAATCTTCAAGATGATGCCGAAAAAGAACTGCGGAGAATGCGGAGTTCCGACCTGTCTGGCGTTCGCAATGAACTTGGCCGCGGGCAAGGCTGAGTTGGCCCAGTGTCCTTATGTATCGGAAGATGCTAAGGAAAAGTTGGCTTCCGCTTCTGCGCCTCCGATCAGAACTGTGGTTATAGGAACAGGTGACGCAGCGGTAAAGGTGGGTGGAGAGACAGTACTTTATAGACACGAGAAAACTTTCAACAATCCCACAGCATTTGGCTGTCTGATACTGGCGTCTGAAAGCGACGAATCAATCAGCGCAAAGCTAAAAGCGTTCGGAGAACTACGCTATGAGCGTGTAGGGCTAACTCTGAAGTCCGAGATAGTAGCGGTAAAGGACGCAGGTGACGCCGCAAAGTTTGCCCAGGTAGCAAAAAAGGCTTCTGATGCCGGAGCAGCCGTCGTTCTAATCAGCGGAAGCGTGGACGCATTTAAGGCGGCCCTGGCGGAGATCGGTAAAAACAGACCATTAATTTATGCCGCCACAGAAGCTAATGTCGATGTTCTAGCGGAACTCGCAAAGGAATTCGACTGCCCGTTGGCCATAATGGCCGATAAAGTCGGCGATCTTGCCAAGATGAGCGTTAAACTCACAGAAAAAGGACTCAAGGACATAGTCCTTGCGACCAACGACAGAACAATAGCAGGCCAGCTAAGGGATCAGGTAATGATCCGCAGACTAGCCCTTGAGAATCTCTATCGTCCGTTAGGTTTCCCCACGATAGTATTCCCATGCGAAATGGCCGATAACATAACAAGCGAAGCCATAGTGGCCGGCACGTTCGTAGCAAAGTACGCCGGAATAGAAATTCTAAGTGACATTAAGGGCGAACTTCTTTTCCCGTTGCTGCTGCAGAGATTGAACATATACACCGACCCGCAGAGACCCATGACAACCGATCAGGGTATTTATCCGATCAACAACCCCGATAGTAATTCACCTGTGTTGATCACCAGCAACTTCTCGCTGACTTATTTCATTGTCTCCGGAGAAATCGAATCCAGTAGGATTCCTTCGTGGCTGCTGGTGCTAAACACGGACGGTCTCTCCGTTCTGACCGCCTGGGCGGCGGGAAAGTTTGTTGGAGATGTTATAGGCCCGTTTGTGAAGAAATGCGGAATAGAAGATAAGACACAGTTGCGCAAGCTGGTAATTCCAGGCGCGGCCGCCATCATCAGTGGCGACCTCGAAGAGGAACTCCCCAATTGGGAAATAGCTATTGGCCCGAGGGAAGGAGCTCATATCCCGGCTTTTCTGCGACAGAACTTTGCATCCTGAGCAAATTGACCATGGAGCTGGCGAGGGCTTTCCTCGTCAGCTTCCTGGTAAATAGACCGGAATCCATTACAATTATTTAGCTTCAATTCACTTTTCGGTATGCCATTGGCGTACCGCTGAAATTAGCGTTCCTGATAGGAACGGGAGTCAATAGGAGGTATCTGTTCGATGATCAAGGTGGTGGCTGAGAACATCAACATAATGTCCAAGTATACTGGCAACGCCATGCGAGAAAGGGATCCCAAGCCGATTCAGGAATGGGCTGAGAAGCTTACAGAAAGGGGCGCAGACCTTCTGGATCTTAATCTTGGGCCAGCTCGCAAAGGTGGGGCCGAAATGATGCAATGGCTGGTTAAAACTGTTCAGGAAGCAACAGATCTCCCATTGTTCCTGGATACCACCAACAATGAAGCTGTTGAAGCAGGCCTGCAGGTATATGTAATCAAAAAAGGACCAGCCGTTATCAACTCAATCATGGCGACTCCTGAGCGTATGGCCTTGCAGCTTCCGCTGGTTAACAAATATGGTTGCGAGATGGTAGGTCTGATGTGGGGGCCTCAGGGTATTCCACGTGACGAAAATGAAAGAGCAGTTCTACTGGACAGCATGATGACCCAGGCTGCCGAACACAGTATCGGTCTGGAAAAAATCTGGTTCGACCCAATTGTTGTTCCGGTATCGTCCCAGCAACAGGAATTGCAGGGATGCACCACGTTCATGCAGTGGTTGCCCGATCTGGCGCCGGGTTCCCAGTCAACCTGCGGACTATCAAATTGCTCTAACGGATCACCAGACGAATTGCGTGACATCCTGAACCAGGTCTATCTTTGCATCCTGAAAAAATGTGGAATTACTTCCGCCATTCTCGACGGCTTTGATGACACCATAGTCAACTTGGCGCATGACAAGATGCTCGACCTGGAAAATCTGGTCGGAAGAGTGCTTGATGGCGAAGAAGTCGAAATCTCCGGTTTGGGCAAACAAGAGAAGGAATACGTCAAAACAGCCAAGTTGCTGCTGGGGCATTCGCTGTATTCCCACTCATGGCTGGAACTGTAGTTCAGCTTCCTGAATTATGAAAACCGAGCCTGTTGGCGCCTAATAGTACAAGGGAGGATTCGATCCTCCCTTTCTCTTTTTGGCGGGTTTCAAAGTAAATATCGGGAGATATATATTTTGAAAGGCTTAAAACCAGGCGTGGTCATTCAGGTTCGTCAGCGATCCGATGCAGTTGACCCTCATCCCGCAAAGGCTCGATCCTGCGAACATGAATATGCTGGGTGAGCGAGATAATTTTTCTGACGAGAGCGTCCACATCCGGATCCTTCACATCCTTACAATAGAACCTACCTGATGAACGTCCCAAAGACTCCGTAATTACCTTTGACCATGCGACTGAAGCCGTAAACCTGGCGTTTTTTGAAGGGGCTTTGGACCAGACTAACAGGTCCTTGGAAGGGCCCTGTTCCAGTACAGAAGCGAGATGGCTGTCACGCTTCAATCCTTTTTTTTCAACCACGTCCATACTCCGTGTCATTTCAGACGGTTCCACTGCGCAAAGTGCGAGGATGGATTCATACCTCTTTACGCTAAAGAGAATGCGAATCCAGTCGGCAACATGAAGACCGAACCAGATCATGCCGATGTAGAAAAAAATATCAGCGACAAGAAACGGAAAGCGAGCGGAAAGGAAATTGGAAGTCGTTATGTGCGGTTCCATGGATGAAAAGCCCATAAGCGAAGAAAAACCCCATGTTGACAGAAAAAATGCGAGCGGAATGAATGCAAATACCACAGGATTGCTTACCGACGCTAACGGTCTGGGAAAGCTCTCGACAAGGGAAGCGGGAACGCCATCAATTCCTCCACATCTAACACGGAAGGGAATAGGTGATGCCACGCCTTTCGGTGAAAGCAAACTAAAAACGCTCTCAAAAACGGATAGATAAACAGGGGCGGCAAAATTACCCTCAAGAGACGCGACCTCAGATTGTTTTGACGCAATAGGGGCCCTTCTTGAAACAAGTGAGGCCCCCACTAGCAGATTGAAACAAAGAGCCGCAAAAAACAACCAGTGAATGCTATCAAAAGAAGGGGAAACAAATTTAACCTGCACACTGAAGAACTGGCTTAAAAAATGGGGAGCGACTTCAATACCGATTGTGAGCGCCCAAAGGATAATCCAGATGAATCCGATTTTAAAAAAGGAAACTATAGCGATTTTTAGCAGAGATTTCGATATGGGAGAATATGACAAGCCTCCTCCCGGGAATCTACCGAAAACCTGGGGCAAACTCTTTGCTGAATCGCAAATCCGGTCAGCGCTAAAGAATCTGTCGGAGACCGCTTCCGGCCCCTGAAGCGTTGCAACGGGCGCATTGAAAGTTCCGCTCCGGAAAAAATCTGCCAATCCGCTGAAAACCCAAACGACGCCGAAAAGAACCGCGCTTATTGATGAAACAAAGGTCACAAAATACAAAAAAACTACAGGCCAGGATGAGGATATTTTCTCGACAGTCTGTTCGGGGGCGCCCAAAGGCAATAGGCCACGAAGAGTCAAGAACAGGTGGTACAATTTCGAAGCCCCTATATATAGAAGGGCAGTCCCCAGTAGAAAGAACATAATCCCGTAAAAAGAAGAAGCATTAATCCCAAAATTAAAAAAGCCTCGCTCCTGGCTAGTGACCGGGAAAAAAGACATGGTTTCCTCGAACAGCTACATAATCTGGCAAATAGTCCAAATCGATATACAGACGGCAATTTACAAGCCGTATCCGCGCTTCGTGGGAATACGGACGCTCTTCAGAACAAGCAAATACAGTGAACCCGCTACCGCCAGTATAAAAGTATAGTTTAATACAGGGGAAGCGGTAAATCATCTTGTAATGATAACATTTTCGATGCTATCATAATAACGTTGATTATCATAATTCCGATTCAAATTTTACTCCATAAAAGCTTTTCTAAAACTCGGTTTTAAAAGGAGACAGACTTGAGACTCGGCTATTGGGTTGTTGTAGTATATCTGGGTATCGTCATGAGTCTATTCTTGCCCCCTATCTACGCCCAAGACGGCAAGGCTGAAAATAGAACGGCGTTGGAAAAGGAATCGGCCCAGCTTGTGGGGGCCTGGGAAATTTATCAGACTAAAGAACCGGGAAAACCATATATGCAGTCTTATAAGGGCAGACCTTTTGTCAGTAGGGGAGCCAACGCTTTTACCCTCTTCCTCGAATACAAGAGTGATGGAAAGTTCAGGAGGATTTCGAGAATAGGGGAAAATGACTCCGTTGAGGAAGGCGTCTGGCGTCTGAATGGGCATGAACTTCGCCACAAAAGGATAGGTTCATCAGTCGAAGAGATAATGTATTTAAGGTTTGATAACAAGGACCAATACACTTCTACTGAGGTTTTTGAAGAAACGGGAGATCCAGGTCTGTTCGCAAGATTCAGACGATCAAATTTCTAGCATGCCTTAATAGTGACAACCCGCAATTGTAACAATCATAACCTAATTATTGTGAAAAAGTCAGGGAAGCGATCCTCGTCATTGCGAATTTCGCGTCCTTCGATTATTTGGGGGTAGAAAGTCATAAGGCTAACTTTACGATGTGTAAGATAATTTTACAGTAGTGCAGAACAAAAGTCGTGACGCCGTTCGAGCAAATTGAAACACCTGTTGTTTGATAAAGTGATTCGGGATGTTTTTATTTTGGCATGAGCATTGCTTATAAATTATCCATGCTTTTCTGAGGCGGGGCTCATGAACAAAATTTTTACTATCCTGATAGCCGACAAAAATAGAAACGTCAGGGAGTTTTTGAAAAGAGAATTCTCCCTGGCTGGTTTTAGAATTATGCTGGCAAAGGATGGGATTGAGCTAATTGATATAGTGAACGGCGATCCTCCCCCGGACTTATTAATCTGTGACCTCGAAATGCCTTTCTCCGACGGGGTGGAGACGCTCGAACAGCTTCAGGTTCTCAGACCCAAACTTCCAGTCATAATTTACACATTTCTAACCGAACACGCGAGTCATAAAGCTATTTCAAGGGTCGCGGCATTTCTCGAAAAAACAGGGGATGATGTCGAGAAGTTAAAAAAGGCCGTAACCGAAGCACTGAAGCAGAACTATCCTGACAGATGTATTCATACGGAAGAGTTGAAGTACGGCTCCGCGAGGGCGGAGCCGCGCTAACAAACTATTTTGCAGCCTTGAGTGAATACTTGCCAAAAATAGTGTCATAGAAAGATTTTTCAGAAACCGTGCCCCATGGACCGATTTGTTCTCTAAATTTCTTGAAAGCTTCGTTTACCTTCTTTGACATAGGATCTTTTGCAGCTTCCTCCTCCAAAACTTCCTCTGACAACTTCTTGAGCTGCTGAAGCATCTCGGGAGGGAATTCTTTAAGATCAACATTGTGTTTATTGATCAGTTCTTCCAGGGCCTGACCATTTTGGGCCTCAAATTGGCTCAAGCTCCATAGGTTAGTTTCCATAGCCACTGAATCCAGGATAAGCTTCAGGTCCGATGGCAGAGAGTCATAAACCTTTTTGTTGAAAGTAACTTCGAGACAAGTGCCGGGCTCGTGCCATCCGGGGTAATAGTAATACTTGGCGGCCTTGTACAGTCCAAGCCGAAGGTCATGCAATGGCCCAACCCATTCCGTGGCGTCAATTACTCCCCTTTCCAGAGAAGTAAATATTTCTCCTCCAGGTAAGAGGACAACCGTGCCTCCGGCTTTGGCGACAACCTTACCACCGAGCCCGGGAATGCGCATCTTCAGGCCCTTCCAGTCCTCCATGGTCTTCATCTCTTTGCGGAACCAGCCACCCATTTGGACACCAGTATTGCCCTGAGGACGGGGAACGAGATTGAAGGGAGCATAAACCTCCTCCCACAATTTTAACCCGTCACCAGCGTAAAACCAGGTGTTGATGCCCTGGGGGTTCAAACCAAAGGGAACAGACGAAAACCACTGGGCGGCGGGAATTTTGCCGGCCCAATAATAGGCGGCCCCACTAAATAATTCCACAGTGCCGTTCGAAACCGCATCAAGGCATCCCAGTGGCGGAACAAGCTCGCCCCCGGCAAATACCTGGATGGTTATCCTTCCCTCCGTAGCTTCGTTTACCCGCTTGGCAAACCTTTCAGCGCCAACTTGCAATACCGGAAAGTTGGGCGGCCAGGTCGTAACCATTTTCCACTGATATTTCTTTCCCTGGGCCCATACAGCGGGGGCTGCAACGCTGGTAGCAGCCGTAGCGGCCGCAGCGACTCCAGCCTTTTTCATAAAATCACGCCTTTTCATGATAAACCTCCTGATATTTAGATGTCTCCGGAAACAAACATATTGGCTCGAACTGATTTTCAAGACATAAGCAAACGACTCAAAAAACCACGGTCGGGAGCCAAGTCGCCAAACTCGGGAAAGCCACTACAATTAGCAAGCCGATGATCTGGAGAATGACGAAAGGAATGATCCCGCGATATATGTCGCCAGTGGAGACCTCCGGTGGAGTAACCGCCTTCAGATAGAAAAGAGAGAAACCAAAAGGCGGAGTCAGAAAAGAGGTCTGTAGGTTCAAAGCGATTAAAATGCTTAACCAAAGAGGGTCTATCCCGAATTCGATCATGACAGGAACGAGAACCGGGACGTGAATAAAAGTAATTTCGATAAAATCGAGAAAAAAACCTGCGATGAAAATTATGAACATGACGATTGCCAACACAGCCCATTTGCTGTAAATGGCCGCTAGTCCGCCCAAGAATTGACGGACCAAACCGTCGCCACCGAGTCCCCTGAAGACAAGTCCGAACGCTGCCGCTCCGCATAGTATGATGAAAACCATACATGTGAGTTTGACAGTCTGTAACATGACACCCCGAAGTATTTCAAAAGTGAATCGACCATACGATATCGTAAGAAAAGTAGCCCCCACGGCCCCAACACCAGCCGCCTCGGTTGGCGACGCCACGCCCGCAAAAATTGATCCCAGAACGGCTAAAATAAGAAAAAGGGGAGGGAGCAGGGCTTTCGCAACTCGCCCATACATGCCGGCGCCTGTAAAATCCGCCATTTCCTCGGCAGGAACCGGTGGCGCCAGGCTAGGGAAAATCCGCGCTATTACGGCTATATAAATAATGAAAAGAGCGACAAGCACCAGACCGGGAATCAGGGCGCCCATGAACAGATCGCCAACCGGCACGCCAACGATATCTCCAAGCAGAACTAGCACAATGCTAGGTGGAATGATCTGTCCTAGTGTGCCGGAAGCCGATACTGTTCCACATACCAACTGTTTTTGATAGCCACGTCTAAGCATTGTGGGCACAGACAACAGACCCATGGTGACGACAGTGGCCCCGACTATACCCGTGGTAGCGGCCAGCAAAGCCCCGACAACGACAACGGAAATCGCAAGCCCACCCTTGATACGTCCGAAAAGGAGCCCCATGGTATCCAGCAGTTCTTCAGCCATACCCGATCGTTCCAGCATGACTCCCATGAAAACAAATAGAGGCACCGCCAACAAAGTTACATTATTCATGACTCCCCATATCCGGATGGGAAGCAGATTAAAAAAGCCCCATCCAAAACCGACGAGGCCAAAACAAAGTGACGTGCCTAACAACGTAAACGTAACGGGGAATCCCGCCATTAGCAATATGGTAAGAGCCAAAAACATCCATGCGGGCAAATATTCCATTATAATTGCTCCCCTTCTTCAAAGCTTTGGCCGCAAATAACCAAAAAGCTTTTTATGCCGAGAGAAATCCCCTGGGCCAGCAAGAGACTGAATCCAATTGGAATAGCGCCTTTGACCAAGAACCTGAATGGAATGCCGCCTGGATCACCGGAACCCTCAAGTGTAGACCAAGATGAATACGTAAAGTGATAGGACGTATAAATTACCAGATAACAACCCGGGATCAGGAAAAAAATTACCCCCAGGAAGTTTATCCATGCGCGAGCCTTCGGGCTAACTGCCTGATAGATAATATCTACCCTTACATGTCCGTCGTGCAAAAGCGTATAGCCGGCCCCGATAAGAAAAACAACTGAGAACAAGTGCCATTCCAGTTCCTGGGTGAAAACGAAACTGGTGTTAAACAGATACCGCATGACCACGTCAACAAACACCACCAGTACCATGAGCAATGTTACCCATGCCACACCATTGCCAATCATTTCATTGACCGCGTCGATAAACCTGGCGATTCCTCTGAGAAAATTCATTGGCCCCTTCCATCAGAAAATGTTGAACGACGTCGATAAAGATTGATACCACTGGACGGACGAAGACTACCAACCCTATTATGTCTACCTCATCGCTAAAGAAAAAACAACGTAAACTTTCCTAAATACAAACCCTTCCGGACATCAGTCCCTGTCTTGGAAAAAAGGCGTCTGAATCTACGCGGCGGTCGCCGAATATCTGGAAAGGCCCTCTGGAGGCAAGGACGCGTGAGGGACTGCAAAAACTATATATGAAAAGGCATATATAAGTCAAGGAATAGTGCGGCGGAATATGGCTTTCGCGAAAAAGCGTCGCGGGGAGTGATCGATAACCCTGAATGGTTATCGATCAGTCCTCATACCTGACGAACTAAAAAAAACCCTATTCTAACCGTTACCTGTCATCGTACCAGGAGAGTCCATTTGTTGATCATGAAGTTAGGATAGTAGGACTGTTTGGCCTTTCGTAGCCCTTCTATTCCCAAGTCTTGTTCTCTATTGATATACAACGTATGTGCCCAGGCGGAAGCGCAGAAACGCTGATTAATAGCCGTGTACAGTCCATCTATATCAGGATTGGCCTTTTCAATGTGAATTACCGCTGTTTCGGGATTTAACATTTCACCGAAAGAAAAAGCCTGAACGGCGCCATCCATGACTATTGCTCCACCCTTGAATCCTAAGGCGTCAAAATTGGTCAGCGCGTCACAAACAGCCCGATCCTCATGAAAAAGACCGTCATCGGAGTAACAATCCCTGAATTCACACCAACTTTCCTGTAAAGACAGTACGCCGTCAATTATTCCATGATCAAAAGGCCGGTACTCAAAGTCATAATTTTTCAGGAATCTGTTTAGGTGATTTTTTTTACGGTGATATTTGTTGCCCGACAGCTTGATGAGTTTTTCGCTGAGATAGACGTAATCACTGTTGTCAGGATCTTCGACAAGATCAAAGCGTGAACAATCGACAAATGATTCCACAAAGCTATCTGTAACCCGACTGATGACCGTCCGAACGCCGACCGAGTCGAAAATCCCGCAAATGGTATTCAGAGCCGCTCCCTTATCGCCACTCCCAACAGGCTGTAAGGCATACTGCGTTCCATCCTTCTCTTCGAGTATGATTAAAAGGCAGTCCCTGTAAACAGCCCAACGTGTATTGTATTTCCTGCGCCACATAAAAAGGTTTGTGAAGGTGTATTCCGAGGCATGAGGGGGATCGATACTGAAAAAACTGTCGAACATGCGTTTGTCGGATAGTTCTATCAGTTTAAAATCACTGGTCAATGAAAGCGTCATATCTTAATATACCCATTCAAGCAAGAATTGATTTTCCAAAAAACTTTGCTCCCGGTTATGAGATGGAGAATTCGACGATTAATTTGCAGCACTATAATATTATGCCAGGATGTTTGCAAAATTGTATCGACGGATGTATCCTTCGAGACTGCGCTCCAGGGCGTCCAAGAAACTCAAGAGGAGGAAGGATTTAGAATGGAAACCACGGAAGTCAAAAAATTGATTCTCGAAAAAGTCGTGAACAATAAGATACCATGTCGAGTCGCATTTGAAATTGCTGAAACGGCCGGCTGGCAAAAATTACAAATTGGAGAACTTCTAAACGAGATGGACATAAAAATAAGCTCCTGCCAGCTTGGATGCTTCAAATAATTGTTGAAACTGAGTGAGCAAAACGGACGTTGGGACCTAGTTTTCGTGTTCGGCTGCCCTATGCGGCTTTCTATCGAAAGATTTGAAAACGTATATGGTTTCATCTTGGCGAATCATACCCAGCTTTCTGTTTGCCGCCAGTTCAACGGTCCTCGGGTCGGTACGCAATTTACCAACTATTCTCTCAAGCGATTCGATATCCATGCTAACATCCTGATTCTCCTTCAACAGAAAAGCTCTCTTATCCTCCAGTTCGCTCAACGCGATCATTCCACTGTCACTCAGGAATGCGCCTAGTAACAACAATGTGGCTAACAGGAAAATGTATTTCACATATCTCATGATAAACGTAACATCATGCCTGAGATTAATAGATAACCATTTTAACCGGTTATTGAGTGAATTATATATAATGCCTTTTCTAATATCAATTAAATACTTTATGTAATCACATAACTCTTGCGCAGTTAGATGATAATATTGCAAGAATATCGTGGGGCATGGAAGTCAAATCATGAAAACCCATATTCGAAAGAGAAAGACAGAATTTGTCTAAACCATTTTCGAGTTCGATCCAATCGTCACAAAGTCCGGAGGTCAGGAATTCACCGGGGGCTCCGTCGAAAATGAGTTCATGCGATTTCTCATCCAGAAAGAGGACGCGGTCCGCATAGTTGAGCTCTTCAATTTTGTTGGTAGAATATAAGACGGTAAGACCTAAATTCTTTCTGAGTTTGTTGATCCATGCCCAGTGTTTTCGCCTGGAAGGGGGGTCCATCATGGAAAATGCGTCATCGATGATAAGAATCTTTGGTTCCATTACAAGCACGGCAGCCAGGGCGAGTTTTTGTTGCTCCCCTCCTGACAGGGAATCGATCAGTCTATTTTCAAAACCCGCCAATCCGGTGAGGTCCAGGACGTAATTCAGACGGTTTCGAATTTCATCGACGGTGAGCGGCATATTTTCCGGCCCAAAAACAATTTCCTCTTCAACGGTGATTCCAACGAAGGAATCGTATGGATCGCCACCGAGGTAACCCACATTCTGAAAGGCAATCTGGGTTGAAAAATCAAATCTCACACACCCCGTCTCTGGTGGCATGATGCCCTTTACAATTTTGAGAAATGCGCTTTTTCCTGCGCCCTCCCGCCCTGCCAGACATACGCTGGAGGCCTCATCGATAATCAGGCTGAGATCGGTGAAAAGTTTTCCAGACCCGGAAAAGGAAAAGCTCAAATGTTCAAAAACGATCATATATTACCGCTATTCCAGAGAGATACAGGAGCGCGGGGCCTGTGGTGATTCCCAAATACAAAACGCCAGACATTTTTGCATAGATATGAAAAAACACTGGCGTTTGGCGGTATGTTGGAAATAGTACTGTGCTATTTAGCCTTGATGGTATCCAGGAACTTGTCCTTGAGGCCTTTTGCCTTTTCGGCAATTTTGCTCGACTTGGAGGAAGTAGCGGACGCTTCCTTGGCCCTCTTCTCCACAAGCTCCAATATAGACATTTCGGCGCCATCGCCAGCACGGAAACCCTTTTTTATGATGCGGGTATATCCACCATCCCTAGTGGCATACCGTGGAGCAATGTCATCAAAAAGGGAACGAGCCACGGCTTGGGATCTTATAACCTGCAATGCCTGCCTGCGCGCATGCAGATCGCCACGCTTTCCAAGAGTGATCATGTGTTCAGCAAGAGACCGAACCGCTTTGGCTCTGGTATCAGTAGTAGTAATGCTTTCATGTTCCAGTAGCGATGTGACCATGTTCCTAAGCATAGCTTCACGATGAGATGTTCTCATACCTAATTTATATCTGGCTTTTTTGTGACGCATAAACTTTTCTCCGAATCATTCGCCTACGGCGTTTTCTCTTTCTTTCCGCATTGCCTCGAGTTCTTCTCTGCTGGGGAAATTAGGAATGGACATTCCTAAGATCAGCCCCATGTCCGCGAGGATTTCTTTTATCTCATTGAGAGACTTTCTACCGAAATTCTTGGTTTTAAGCATTTCCTGTTCGGATTTCTGGACAAGCTCACCAATGAAGCGAATATCCGCATTTTTAAGGCAATTGGCGGACCGAACACTCAACTCGAGTTCATTAACGCTTCTATGAAGATTTTCATTGATCTGAGGCTCGTGGTGAACCTTTTCTTCATAAACAGGCCTCTCCTCTTCCTCAAAATTGAGAAAGACCTTAAACTGTTCGCGAAGAATCTGGGCGGCCTGAGCCAAGGCATCCCTGGGATGAACTGAGCCGTTGGTCCATATTTCCATTGTCAGTTTGTCGTAATCGGTTTGTTGACCTACACGGGTGTTGGTAATCTTGTAACTAACCTTACGAATAGGCGAATAAACGGCGTCCAGGAAAAGTGTGCCCAATGGTTCTTCATCAGACCTGTGGGTTTCGGCAGAAGCGTAGCCTTTACCCCAGTCGGCTGTCATCGATACGACAAGCCGTCCTTCTTTTGAAAGAGTAGCCAGCACCAGTTCCGGATTAATTATTTCGACAGTTTCGTCAGCCTGAATAGAGCCAGCCAACACATCTCCCTCGCCGTTTGCCTCCAGCCGCAGAGTTCTTGGACCGAGTGAGTGCAATTTTAGCTGTATTTTCTTCAGGTTCAGTAGTAAATCAGTTACATCTTCCTTAACTCCGGGAATAGTGGAAAACTCGTGGAGGACGCCATCGATTTTAACCAATTTAACAGCCGCTCCACGTAGTGAAGACAGCAAAACGCGTCTTAAAGCGTTTCCCAGAGTAATTCCGAAACCCCTTTCTAGAGGCTCGCAAACGAATTTCCCGTAAAAAGGGGACTCTGTCGAACCATCCACCTCAATGGGCTTGGGTGAAATTAGTTCGGTCCAATTTCGGGTCATCAGGGTTTGCCCTGGATCGATCATGGATTCCCTCTCGTGATTCGAGCATTCCGCAGAATCGGAAAACTATTGAGGCGTCGAGCTAACAGACTGGACGATTGGGCGATACCAAAGTTCAAGCAAGTTAACCAGACGCCATAGAACTTGACTGAGGAGTCTACAAGGTTCAACCAGCCATAAGGGGCTATTTGGAGTAAAATTCAACTATTAACTGTTCCTTAATGGTTGGCGGCAATTCTTCGCGGGTAGGATAACCCTTAATTTCGCCCTTGAAGGCTGCCGGATCAACTTCCAGCCATTGCGGAACCTGCCTACGACCAACAGCATCCATTGACTCTTCGATTGCCTTTATTTTACGACTTTTCTCCTTGACCTCAACTGTCATTCCAGGCTTCGTGCTGTATGAGGCGATATCTACTTTTCGCCCATTCACAAGGAAATGACCGTGGTTGATCAATTGCCGCGCCTCGGTGCGAGATGACGCAAACCCCATACGGTAAACGATATTGTCTAGCCGGGATTCCAGGAGTAGCAACAAGTTCTCACCAGTTACTCCCTTCTTTCTTTCTGCAAGGGCATAATAATTGCGGAACTGTTTTTCGAGAACGCCATATATTCTGCGAACTTTCTGTTTTTCCCGGAGTTGTACACCATAATCGGTATACTTGGCTCTACCCTGACCATGCTGTCCAGGGGGATAATTACGTCTCTCGACAGAGCACTTATCCGAATAGCACCGATCGCCCTTCAGAAACAACTTGGTGGTTTCACGGCGGCAAAATCTGCAAACTGATTCACGATATCGCGCCAACGCAGACTCCTTTTATATCTAAAGAATGTGAATCTCCAAAAAATTAAACTCTTCGTCTCTTCGGAGGTCTGCAGCCATTATGAGGCACCGGGGTGACATCCTTGATAAGAGTTATCTGAAAACCGATAGCCTGCAATGAGCGCAAGGCAGCTTCCCTGCCCGCGCCGGGGCCATTAATTAAAACCTCAACACTTCGCATCCCATGTTCCATGGCTTTGCGAGCAGCGTCTTCCGCAGCCAGTTGCGCAGCAAAGGGGGTGGACTTACGGGAACCTTTGAAGCCCTGTGTCCCCGAAGACGACCACGCAACAACGTTTCCATCAGTATCGGTGATGGTTACAATTGTGTTGTTGAACGTGGATTGTATATGCGCAACACCTCGGGGTATATTCCGTCTTTCTTTCTTTTTCCTGACTATTCGCCTTCTCGGCATTGATTTCTCCGTAAATGACTATCTTTGAACGCGGAATCGTTTCAAATTCCATAAGTTCCGGACTAAGCCACAAGGGTCACATAAGTCAGCGACCGCCGGTTATGTCTGAAAGTCTAGTTTTAACCAAAGCAATGACGCTCAAACAAACGATGCAGAATAAACTATTTCTTTTTCCCAATCTGCATTTTTCGCGGGCCTTTTCTTGTCCGGGCATTCGTATGAGTACGTTGTCCGCGGACCGGCAAGCCCCTGCGGTGTCTTAAACCGCGGTAGCAGCCGAGATCCATGAGACGCTTGATATTCATGGTAATCTCTCTGCGGAGATCACCCTCGACCTTGTAGGACCGATCAAGTACCTCTCGAATTTTGGCTACATCGACTTCGGTTAAACGATCCGAATTCATATTCGGATCCAAGTTAGATTCTTCCAGAATCCGTCGGGCGGTAGCTCTACCTATCCCGTATATGTATGTAAGCGCAATTTCCAAACGCTTGTTCTTGGGAAGGTCTATACCTGCAATACGCGCCACGTTATTCCTCCACGCGAAAAAACCACAACGACATCATCATCCCTGTCGCTGTTTGTGTTTTGGGTTTTCGCAAATGACTCGAACCAAGCCCTTGCGTTTGATTATTTTACATTTGTCACAAAGCCGTTTAACGGATGCCCTTACTTTCACGGCGCCCTCCTGTTTCAACAGACATGGCCTGTATGAACTAGCCTAGCACCTTTTCAATTGAAGCGAATATCTCGCCAATTGGTCCGACGCCTTTGACTCTTCTAAGCAGGCCCTGGCCATCGTAATAATCGATTAGTGGAGATGTCGCGCTGTTATAAACAGCCAATCTCTCACGGATTGTTTTTTCGTTGTCATCATCTCGCTGATACAAATCACCGCCACAAGTGTCGCATTTACCCTCGGCCTTTGGAGGGTTGAACATGATGTGATACATCTTTCCGCACGCCGAATCCCTGCATGTCCTGCGACCAGACAGGCGCGCAACCAGTTCCTCGTCGGGTACATCCACTAGAATAGCATGATCTATTGTCTTTTTCAAAGAGGTCAAAATTTTGTCGAGAGCCTCGGCTTGAGCCAGGGTCCTGGGAAACCCGTCCAGCATAAACCCTTTTTCAAGATCCGGCTTGGCCAGTCGTTCCTCCACTACCCCAATAACCACGTCATCCGGGACGAGTTCGCCCTTGTCCATGAAGGTCTTGGCCTTCAATCCCATCGGGGTCCCTTCCTTGAGAGCTGCTCTAAAAATGTCCCCCGTGGAAATCTGTGGCACACCAAGTTTCTCAGTCAGTTTTTTTGCCTGAGTTCCCTTACCTGATCCAGGTCCTCCCAATAACACGATTCTCATGATTCCTACCTCTTAGTGGAAATAACGAGTTAGCGCCTGCCTTTTATTCGGCCGGTCCTGATGAAACCCTCATAATGTCGTTGAATCATGTGCGTCTCTATCTGAGTCAAGGTATCCAGAGCCACACCGACTACGATTAGCAATGATGTTCCACCGAAATAGAAAGGCGCATTAAAACGACCTATAAGTATTGACGGCAAAACGCAAACAACAGATATGTAGATGGCCCCACCCAAAGTAAGTCTAGTGAGTACCTTGTCAATATACTGAGCAGTTTTCTTTCCAGGCCTTATTCCGGGAATATAGCCTCCATACTTTTTCATATTCTCTGCTACATCGACAGGATTGAAGGTAACAGCGGTATAAAAGTAGCAGAAAAAAACAATCATTACGACATATATGCCCTCATACACAAATGTTCCAGGTCGCAGCCAATTAGTGATCGAAGTCAAAACAGGAACGTTCAGAAACTGTGCAATGGTCGCCGGAAAGATGATCAGGGATGAAGCGAAGATAGGCGGAATGACCCCTGCAGTATTAACCTTAAGAGGCAAATGGGTAGTCTGCCCTCCATAAATCCTTCGCCCAACAACACGTTTGGCATATTGAACAGGTATTCTTCTCTGGCCCCGCTCCATGAACACGATGATTGCGATGACTGCAATCATGATGGCGAACAGGAGGAGAAGCACAAGGAATCCAAGATCACCGGTTTGAACCAGTTGTATGGTACTGCCCACTGCGGATGGCATTCGGGCTACGATACCTGCGAATATGATAAGCGATATACCGTTGCCAATGCCTCGCTCGGTAATTTGTTCACCCAACCACATGATAAAAGCAGTACCTGCGGTGAGTGTAATCATTGAGAGCACAACGAATGCAGGCTTCGACATATAGACCAGGTTTTCGGTCTGCGCCAGTCCCACACTAATGCCCATACCCTGAATAAGAGACAAGACAACCGTTCCATAGCGTGTATACTGCGTAATCTTCTTGCGACCGGCTTCCCCCTCCTTGGACAGTCGTTCAAGGTGAGGAACGACAACCGTGAGCAGTTGAAGTATGATTGAGGCGCTAATGTACGGCATGATACCGAGAGAAAAAACCGAGAAATTTTCCAGCGCGCCACCTGTAAACATATCAATGACGCCAAAAAGTGTTTGTTGGTATCGGCCAAAGAAGTCCTTCAAGGCAGCGGCGTTAATCCCAGGAGTAGGAATATGAACGCCGATTCGATAAACCAGAAGCATTAGAAGAGTGAATATTACTCTACGTTTTAACTCTGGAATTTTTGCTATATTGCCGATAGAACCTATCACGCGGATGTCTCCTGGATCTACACCTTTATCGGTTTAGAAAGTTGACTAAATCTCTATTGTTACGTCTATTCAACTTTGCCGCCGGCCTCATTGATCTTCTTCATGGCTGCAGCGCTCACCCGATCAACCTTCACAGTGAAAGCTGTTGTGAGATCGCCATCAGCGAGCAGCTTGACCGGACCCTGTCTTTTTACAATTCCTTTGGCTCTAAGCAGCTCAGGGGTGACTGTTTCCGCCGGATCGAGACGGTTGAGAACATCCAGGTTAATCACGTTATAGGCTGTGCGAAATATGTTGGTGAACCCCTTCTTGGGAAGGCGTCTCTGAAGTGGCATCTGACCGCCTTCAAAGCCTCTACCGACTTTTCCGCCAGATCTGGATTTTTGACCTTTATGACCTTTGCCGCATGTCTTGCCGAGTCCTGACGACTCACCTCGTCCCACTCGCTTGCTTTTCTTATTATCGGGGCCAAATAAATTAGAGAGATTCATCAAAAGCTCCAATTGAACCTGTTTTATTCAATCACTTCTTCAACTTCGACAAGATGGGCCACCTTTGTAATCATTCCTCTAACTTCCGGCGTTTCATGAAGAAATTTGAAGGAATTGATTTTGGTCAGTCCCAGACCTCTGACAGTATCTTTCTGCCCCTGGGTAGCCTTGATCTTGCTCTTCCTGAGGATAACTTTAAGCATTGACAAGGAAATCATCTCCTTTATCTGAGTCATCATCTGATGGGCCGAGCTTGCCGAGTTTCCTGGCAATCTGTTGCTGGGTCCGAAGTCCCTTGAGGCCCTCAAACGTGGCCTTAACGACGTTATGTGGGTTATTTGTTCCAATACACTTTGTGAGTATGTCACGAATTCCAACGGCTTCCATAACAGCTCTGACGGCTCCGCCAGCGATAACTCCGGTTCCTGAGCCTGCCGGCTTAAGAAGAACCTTGGCGGCCCCATACTCGCCAGTAATTTCATGAGGCACAGTTCCGTGGATAATGGGCACATCAACCATATAGGATTTAGCTCTGTCCACACCTTTGCGAATAGCTTCAGGAACCTCGTTGGCCTTTCCAAGCCCGTATCCTACACGACCGTTTCCGTCGCCAACAACAACAACTGCGCTGAAAGAAAACCTTCTTCCGCCTTTGACAACTTTTGCAACACGACTAAGGTGGACCACACGATCCTTCAGTTCTGATTCAGCACCAACATCGGTTCTATTGAGCAACGGGCTATTCCTCCTTTGAGACTAGAAATTAAGTCCGGCTTCTCTGGCGCCGTCGGCCAATGCCTTGACCTTACCGTGATAGAGATATGGTCCTCTGTCAAAAACAACCTTGTCGATATTTTTTTCCAAAGCCTTGACGGCAAGCCTTTTACCGACAGCCCGAGCTGTATCCTTATTGAAGGGGTCCCCGGGCTTCCTTCTAAAGTCTTTATCCAGAGTTGATGCCTGGACGAGGGTCACACCGGAAACATCGTCGATAATTTGGGCGAAAATATTCTTGTTAGAGCGATAGACTGACAGTCTACGACGTTCCTTGTTACCAGCGATTTTATACCTGACCCGGGTGGTCCGCTTTTTCCGTGAATCAATCTTTGCCGACTCGACAGACATTCCTGGTTCCTCTCTTGAACAACTAAATGAGCAATGCAAGTAGTTACTTGGATCCCGCTTTTCCAACCTTACGTCTGACATCTTCGCCGACATACCGGATGCCCTTGCCTCTGTATGGCTCAGGTTTTCTAACGCGCCTGATACGTGCGGCCAATTCACCAACCTGTTGCTTATCGATTCCTCTGACATGCAGTAGAGTGTTCTTTTCGACCTCGACGGTCAAACCCTCAGGAATTTGCATGACAACGGGATTGGAAAAACCGACATTCAAGGTAAGAGCGAGCGGGTTCGCTTCAGCTCGATACCCTACGCCAACGATTTCCAGGGATTTCGTGAATCCCGAGGTAACACCGGTAACCATATTTTGAATTAGGGTTCTGGTGAGACCATGCATCGCCCGACATTTACGATGGTCGGATAACGCCGACACTCGAATATGAGTCCCATCGACGTTGACTTGGACTAAATCAGATAAAGTCATGCCAAGCGATCCTTTGGGTCCATTAACGGAGATGTTTAAGCCATCCATGTCAATAGAAACCTTTTCAGGAATCGCTATGGGCGCTTTGCCTATTCTCGACATAAGTAAAGCTCCTAACTAAAGGCTGTTACCAAATGCTACAAAGGACTTCGCCGCCAATTTTTCTGCGCCGGGCTTCCTTGTCAGTCATAATTCCCTGAGAAGTTGACAACACTAATATACCAATGCCGCCATGACTTTTGAGATCATGATCATGACCGACATAAACACGTCGGCCTGGAGTGGATACTCTTTTCAAGCCTTCGATAACACATTGTGTCTCATCATCAAATCTCAAGTTAAGCTTCAGCACGCCCTGCTTGTTTTTCGCTGAACGTATGACCTTATATTTTTTAAGGTAACCTTCTTCTTTCAAAATCTGGACGATACCGATTTTGAGATTAGAAGCCGGTATCGTCACTTGATCTTTACGCGCCTGCTTCGCATTTCTTATGCGAGTCAACATATCCGCAATCGGATCGGTCATGCTCATTGAAGTGAACTCCTACCAGCTCGATTTGACCATGCCCGGGATGTTTCCCCTTAGGGCCTGATCTCTAAGGCATATACGGCACAACTGGAATTTTCTGTAATAAGCTCTTGGCCGCCCACATATCTTGCAGCGGTTGTAAGCCCTTACACCAAACTTTTGAGGCCTTGCGGCCTTAACCATCATGGATATCTTCGCCACGATTCCTCCTTAAAGGAGAAGTAATCTATTTTCGGAACGGCATGCCAAGCTGTTCGAGCAACTGCCGGGCCTCTTCATCAGTTTTTGCGCTAGTAACAACTGTAATGTTCATACCGCGAATTTTTTCAATTCTGTCGTAATTGATCTCCGGGAATATGATCTGTTCCTTGATTCCCATCGAGAAATTACCTCGCCCATCAAAGCCTTTCGGATTGACGCCCCTGAAGTCTCGAACCCGCGGAAGCGCGATATTGATGAGCTTGTCGAGAAAGTGATACATGTTGTCACGCCTTAACGTGACCTTGCAGCCGATGGTCATGCCTTCTCTCAGTTTGAAAGAGGCGATTGATTTGCGCGCCTTACGCATGACTGGCCACTGGCCCGCAATCATGGCCATTTCCTGCTGGGCGTTGTCCAGAATTTTTGAGTTCTGGATTGCCTCACCCAAACCCATATTTAGAACGACCTTCTTCAGGGTAGGTATCTGCATAGGATTGCGATACTTGAACTTTTCCTGAAGAGCAGGACCAACAGTAGTTTTATAATGCTCTCTCAGCCTTGAAGACATGCCTGTATCCTTCTAGTTTTCCAATTGTTCCATGCATTTCTTGCAAAAACGAACCCTGTCTCCGTCATCCAGGGTCTTGACACCTGTTCTGGATGGCTTGGAACATTTGGGACAAACAAGCATAAGTTTGGACAACTGAATTGGGGATTCCTTTTCAATAATACCACCCTGCTTGCCGGGGCCAGATCCAGCTTTCGTGTGACGCTTGACCATGTTCACACCCTCGACAAGCGCTGTGTCCTTTTCCCTGTTTACCTTGAGCACCTTACCTTCTTTGCCCTTATTCTTGCCGGAAAGTACCCTGATTTTATCATTTTTCTTAATGCTCGACATGACTTACAAGACCTCCGGCGCGAGGGAGACAATTTTCATGAACTTTTTGGCCCTGAGTTCACGCGCAACGGGGCCAAAAATTCGGGTTCCGATCGGCTCAAGCTGATTGTTAATTAACACAGCCGAGTTGTCATCGAAGCGTATATAGGAGCCGTCCTGTCTTCTAACGGCCCTGCAGGTGCGTACAACCACAGCCTTATGCACTTCGCCTTTTTTGACCTTGGAATTGGGAATGGCCTGTTTCACGGAAACTACGACGACATCACCCACGCTAGCGTACTTCCTCCTGGTTCCACCCAGAATCTTGACGCAATATATTTCCTTAGCGCCGGAGTTGTCCGCGACATCCATTCTGGTCTGTTGCTGAATCATGACACTCCTCCGGGTAGAGACGCCTCTTTAAGAATCTTGCGTACCCGCCAATTCTTATTTCGACTCACTGGCCGGGTCTCGACAATCATGACCTGGTCACCGATTCTACACCGATTTTCCTCGTCATGAGCCATAAACCGTTTTCGGCGTCGGACAAACTTCTTGTAAACGGGATGGATAACAGTTCGGCTGACCTCTACTACGACGGTCTTGTCCATTTTATCGCTGATAACCATGCCAGTTCGTACTTTTCTTTGTTTGCGGTCGTCGGAGGATGTTGTCATGCAGACCGCTCCTTTTCTCGAATTATAGTCTTAACCCGGGCAATGTCCTTGCGGACCTGGGTCAGCCGGGCAGTTTTTTCCAGTTGTCCGGTCGCTTTCTTGAAACGAAGCTTGAATTCTTCCTCGCGGAACTCCTTCTCACGGACAGCGAGTTCCTCAACAGAAAGATCACGGAGTTCTTTAGGCTTCATGTCAATTCCTCACGCATAACAAAACGGGTTCTGACAGGCAACTTACGAGCTGCGAGGCGGAATGCCTCTCTTGCGACCTCTGCAGGCACCCCTTCCATTTCATACATGATCTTTCCGGGTTTAACCACGGCCACCCACTCTTCCGGAGCGCCTTTTCCTTTACCCATACGAGTCTCTGCGGGCTTTTTTGTGATAGGTTTATCGGGAAACACTCGAATCCAGATCTTGCCGCCCCTCTTGACATGACGAGTCATGGCAATACGGCCTGCTTCTATCTGTCGGGAAGTAATCCAGCACGGCGCAAGCGCCATAAGTCCAAATTCACCGAAAGATACATGAACCCCTGTGGTCGGTGTGCCCTTCATCCGTCCCTTTTGCTGCTTTCGATATTTTACCTTTTTGGGCGCCAGCATCTCACTTCTCCCCTGGGGAGGTCTTAATCATCTCACCCTTAAATATCCACACCTTAATTCCGATCACACCGTAGGTGGTAGTGGCTTGAGCGAAACCGTAGTCGATATCCGCCCTAAGGGTGTGCAGAGGCACTCTGCCTTCCCTATACCATTCACGCCTGGCCATTTCGGCGCCACCAAGGCGACCGGCTGTGGCGATTCGTATTCCTTTGGCTCCGGACTTAAGCGCGCTTGTAACGGATTTCTTCATAGCCCTGCGAAAAGCGATCCTTCTCTCAAGCTGCTGGGCTACGTTCTCGGCAACGAGTTGCGCATCTATCTCCGGTTTGCGAATTTCCTTGACGTCAACATAAACATCCTTGTCGGTAACTTTCAGGATGTCTCTGCGCAACCTTTCAATTTCGGCGCCTTTGGGGCCGATGACTATACCAGGACGCGCCGTATGGATAAGAAGCTTGACCTTGCCGGCCGCACGCTCAATTTCCATCTTGGACACACTGGCCTGGCTAAGGCGTTTCTTTACGAATTGCCTAAGCTTGAGATCCTCAATAAGGAATTCACCGTACTCTTTTTGGGAAAACCATCTGGAATCCCACATTCGGGTGACTCCGAGGCGAAATCCGTGGGGATGTACCTTCTGTCCCAAGATTACCCTCCTCAAGGGTGGTTGAGATATCCGCTCAATCGAAACGGGCGCCCAAAAGCGTTTAAGGGCCTTTTGGACTTTCTCAATCTATAGTTCTTCGACCGCCACGAAAATGTGACTGGTTCTTTTTCTAATTCGGGTAGCACGCCCCATGGCTCTTGGTGACCACCGTTTGGCGGTCGGTCCTTCGTCTACCATGATTCGGCTAACGACTAATTTATCCTCATTCACTCCGGACGACCTGGAAGCATTATCCAAGGCGGACTGTAAGGTCTTTCGAATGATTACAGCAGCCTTTTTCGGCGTAAACTGAAGTGTGCTAAGGGCAGAGGCTACCGGAAGACCTCTAACCAAATCTGCAACCAGCCTGGCCTTACGCGCTGAAATATGAGCGTATCTGAGGGTTGCCTCCCATTCCATTACTTTCTCCCCTTCTTGGCCTTTCTATCGCCAGCATGACCATGAAATGTGCGAGTAGGGGAAAATTCGCCCAGCTTGTGTCCAACCATGTTCTCTGTGACGAAAACTGGAACGAATTTCTTGCCGTTATGCACAGCGAATGTTAGACCGACCATATCCGGAATGATCGTAGATCTGCGAGACCAAGTCTGTATGACTCTCCTGGCGGTCGAGTCTTTCGCCTGGGCCACCTTTTCAAGCACGTGGTCATCAACAAAAGGACCTTTGTGTATCGAACGGGGCATTTATATTACTTCCTCCGTTTAACGATAAATTTATCGGATGATTTAGTCCGTTTTCGTGTTTTATATCCTTTTGTCGGCACGCCCCAAGGGGTGACAGGGTGTCTACCGCCGGATGTGCGACCCTCTCCACCACCGTGTGGGTGGTCTACCGGATTCATAACGACTCCACGAACCTTAGGACGGCGCCCCATTAAACGCGATCTGCCCGCCTTGCCGATCGAAATATTCTCATGATCGAGATTGCCGAGTTGCCCGATAGTGGCCCTGCACCGATCAAGAATCATGCGGACTTCGCCGGAAGGGAGCTTTATCTGAACATATCCCTTCTCCTTGGCCATCAATTGTCCATATCCGCCAGCGGATCTGACCATTTGAGCGCCCTTGCCAATCTTTAACTCCACATTGTGAACCATGGTTCCCAGCGGAATATTCTTAAGGGGCAGGCAGTTTCCGGGCCGAATATCGACTTTGTCACCGGCAAGTACGGAATCGCCGACCTTTAGTCCGATGGGCCACAAAATGTAACTCTTGAAGCCGTCCGCATAAGTAATACGGGCTAACCTGGCGCTGCGATTCGGATCGTATTCGATTTCTGTAACCGTGGCAGGGACATCTATCTTGTCCCTTTTAAAGTCGATGACTCTAAAAAGTCTTTTGGAGCCACCACCGCGATGCCGAGAAGTGATACGACCGTTATTATTACGGCCACCTTTCTTGCGTAGACCGCTGACAAGAGACTTGAGCGGCTCGTCCGTGGTGATCTCGTCGAATGCAAAGCCTGTTTTGAACCGAATACCCGGTGAGGTTGGCTTATACTTCTTTATAGACATGAATCAAATCCTTGACCAAAGATCATTATCGATAATCGTGTACTGAACCCCAAAGTCCTCAGGCTATACGCCTTCGAAAAAATCAACGCGGTCGCCTTCCTTAAGGGTTATGATCGCCTTTTTCCAATCCTTGCGTTTCCCAACGAAACGGCCTAGCCGCTTTGGCTTGCCGGCGCGGTTCTGGGTGCGCACTTCTGTCACTGTGACCTTGAATAATTTCTCGACAGCCTTCTTGATTTCAGACTTATTCGCGCCCTTATCGACCTCGAATACCAGCTGATTGTTCTCGTCCTTTAAAGCTGTGCCTTTTTCGGATATAAGAGGTCTTCGTATTATTTGATATTCTTCAAACATTAGCTCAACCTCTCGACAATCTTGGGAATCGACGACCTGAGCAATACAAGTCGATCAAACTTCAGTAAATCGTAGACATTCAGGCCCTCAGTCGGAAGAACAAGAACCTTATAGATATTACGAGAGGACCTGATGAGTGACTCGTCCCTGATTGGCGTAACAAAGAGAGCCTTATCCGAGGCCAAACCGAGAGCTGAAACGGTTTCTGCGAAAAGCCGGGTTTTTGGATCAGGTAGCTCGATGTTGTCCACGACGGTTAAACGGTCGCTCTGTAACTTGGAGCTGAGGGCTGATATCAGGGCTGCCTTTCTGACCTTCTTTGGCAGGGACGTAGCGTATGAACGAGGCGCCGGGCCGAAAACAGTGCCGCCGCCAGTCCATATGGGCGACCGACTCGTGCCGGCGCGCGCGCGTCCTGTACCCTTTTGCCTCCATGGCTTCTTGCCACCGCCTCGCACCTGACCACGGGTCTTGGCGCATGCAGTCCCGCTCCGACGTTTTGCTAACTGCCAGACCACAACCTGCTGGACAAGGTCTTCCCTAATTTCGGCGTTGAAGATGGAGTCGTCAAGATCCATCGAATCGATTTTTTCGCCTTTTTGGTTTAAAACATCAACGAAGGCCATTATTTCTTCCTTATAATAATGATCGATCCTCGCGAACCAGGGATGGGGCCTTTTAGAAGTAAAAGGTTTTCATCCGCCCTGACCTGAACCACCTGGACGCTGGGACACGTTACGCTAGCCCCACCCATGCGACCAGGCATCTTGCGACCCTTGAACACTCTGGACGGCCATGCGCATTGTCCGATCGACCCGGGAATTCGATGAGAACGAGAACCATGTGTCTCACGTCCTCCGCCGAAGTTCCATTTCTTGATAACTCCAGCGAAACCTTTTCCTTTGCTAACACCAATGACTTTGACATAGTCGCCCTGGCTGAAAATATCAGCGGTTATCCGCTGCCCAACCTGGACGTCCTCAGAGTCGTCAACCGGAAATTCCCGGAGGATAGCGCAGGGGTCAACGCCAGCCTTCTTGAATTGTCCAAGAATAGGCTTGGACACGCGGCTTTCCTTAACCTGTCCAAATCCAAGTTGAACGTTGGACGAGTCTTTCTTCTGTACGACCATGCATGGACCAGCCTGTACGACCGTTATCCCAACTGCTCTACCCTCCTCGTCGAAGGTTTGCAGCATTCCGAGTTTCTTACCTATTAAACCGCGAACCATTTTTGGGGCTCCTAAAATACCATGCGATTTCGACGCATCAGGCCTTGATTTCGACGTCAACGCCAGGAGACAGATCCAGTTTCATCAAAGCGTCCAGTGTCTGCTGGGTGGGTTCCAGGATGTCCAGTAGCCTTTTGTGAACCCTGATTTCGAACTGCTCTCGAGACTTCTTGTCAATATGAGGAGACCGCAAGACGCAGTATTTGTGAATGCGTGTCGGCAGAGGAATTGGGCCAGCGACCTTAGCGCCGGTCCGCCATGCGGTGTCAACTATTTCCGCCGCAGACTGATCAAGCAGTTTGTGATCGTAAGCTTTTAACCTGATTCTTATCTTAAGAGCCTGAACATCCATGGTATATCCTCTAGAAAGTGTTTACGACTATTCAATGACCTCAGAGACGACGCCGGCTCCGACAGTTCTTCCGCCTTCACGTATGGCGAATCTGAGTTCTTTCTCCATAGCTATGGGAGTTATCAGATGAGCCTCAAGCGATACGTTGTCTCCCGGCATTACCATCTCTACTCCCTCTGGAAGCGTTATGATACCGGTCACGTCTGTTGTGCGGAAATAAAACTGCGGTCTGTATCCATTGAAAAATGGAGTGTGTCTGCCGCCTTCTTCCTTGGCCAATATATAGGTCTCTGCCTTGAACTTCGTATGCGGTGTAATAGATGCCGGATGCGCAACTACCTGACCGCGCTCCACGTCCTCACGCTTGATGCCTCTCAGGAGAAGACCCACATTGTCACCAGCCTGTCCGGAATCAAGAACCTTGCGGAACATCTCTACACCAGTACAAACGGTCTTGCGGGTATCTCTTATACCGACTATCTCAACTTCCTCTCCAACCTTTATCTGACCGCGCTCTACCCTACCGGTAACAACCGTGCCACGACCCGATATGCTAAAGACGTCTTCAATCGGCATGAGGAAAGGCTTGTCTATCTCTCTTTGCGGAACCGGAATGTAGGAGTCAACGGCTTCCATCAACTCCATTATGCACTTGCAGTCGGGATTCTTGGGATCGCCGGCCTCCAGAGCCTTAAGAGCGCTACCCCTTACGATAGGAATGTCATCACCCGGAAAATCGTAAGAGCTAAGAAGTTCTCTGAGCTCTAGTTCAACGAGTTCGATGAGTTCCGGATCATCGACCATATCGACCTTGTTCAAAAAGACGACTATATAGGGCACCCCGACCTGTCTGGCCAACAGGATATGCTCCCTTGTCTGCGGCATGGGACCATCATTTGCGCCGACCACCAAGATGGCGCCATCCATCTGAGCAGCGCCAGTGATCATGTTCTTGATGTAGTCAGCGTGACCGGGACAGTCAACGTGGGCATAATGCCTGTTAGGAGTCTGATATTCCACATGCGCCGTGGCAATGGTAATACCGCGCTCTTTTTCCTCGGGCGCCTTATCAATGTCCTCAAAAGGAACATACTCAGCCATACCCTGCTTGGACAACGTCCGCGTGATCGCCGCAGTCAATGTCGTCTTGCCGTGATCGATATGACCTATGGTCCCTACGTTCACATGTGGCTTGGTACGCTCAAACTTCGCCTTGCCCATGGGCTCCTCCAGATTGCTTGAATTCTGCGACGACCTTTTCCGTAACGGATTGCGGCGCCGGATCATAATGTGAAAATCGCATAGTAAAAGTGGCGCGACCCTGTGTGAGGCTACGCAGGTCTGTAGCATAGCCGAACATTCTTGCCAAAGGAACGCGGACTCCAACGGTCTGAATTCCGGATCGGCTTTCCATTCCGAGTATTTTGCCTCTGCGAGCTGTCAGATCGCCAAGGGTGTCACCCAGGAATTCTCCTGGCGCCACGACTTCAACGTCCATTATGGGCTCAAGCAGAATGGCCGCGCACTTCTTGCACGCCTCTTTAAATGCCATAAAACCAGCCATTTTGAAGGCCATTTCGGATGAATCGACTTCGTGATATTTACCATCAACCAAGGTAAGTCGGACATCGACGACAGGGAATCCTGCAAGAGAGCCGGACTCCATGGCCCAAACGATACCGTCTTCGACCGGTTTGATATATTCCTTGGGGACAACCCCACCGGTTATCTTATCTATAAACTCGAAACCGCCACCACGTCCCAAGGGCTGAACCTCTAATACGATCTCCGCAAACTGTCCCTTGCCACCGGTTTGTTTTACGTGGCGGTAATGAATGCGAGCGGGCTTTGTAAGAGTTTCCCTGAAGGCAACCTGCGGCTCGCCAACTACCGCTTCGACCTGAAATTCGCGCAACAGCCTGTCAACAACTATTTCGAGATGAAGCTCTCCCATACCGGAAAGAATGGTCTGTCCAGTTTCCCTGTCGGTTTTGACTCTTAGTGACGGATCCTCCCTGAGCAGTCGGGAAAACGCGCGAGACAGTTTTTCTATCTCGTCTCTGGACTTGGGAGCGACCGAGAGGGATATAACCGGTTCCGGAAATTCCATCGACTCAAGGAGAATGGGATGATCTTCGTCCGCTAACGTATCTCCGGTTTTGGTATGCTTGATACCCACAGCGGCCACTATATCACCAGCGGACGCTTCCTTGATTTCTTCACGCTGGCTGGCATGCATCTTAACCAATCGACCGATTCGCTCTTTCTTATCAGCGTTCGCATTATAGACGTTAGAGCCAGCCAATATCTTACCGGAGTAAATCCTGATGAAAGTGAGATTGCCGGTATATGGGTCGTTCATAACCTTGAAGGCTAGAGCGGCCAACGGGCCATCTACATCGCGGGTGACTGTACGACCCTTGGAATCCTTTCCTTCAATCGGTGGCACATCGAGGGGGGATGGTAGGAAATCCACCACCGCATCCAGAAGTTGCTGAATACCCTTATTCTTGAACGCCGAGCCGATTAGGACAGGAGTGATTTTGAGGTCAATGGTGGCTTGCCGGATGGCTCGATACAGCGAGTCAGAGGGAATATCCGAATCCCCTTCAAGATACCTTTCCAACAAGGAGTCATCGAGTTCGCATACCATCTCGATGAGGTTCTGTCTTGCGTCCAAAGCCTCGTCCAGATATTGGGCTGGAATGTCAACAAGCGAGAATTTCATGCCCATGGATGCGTCGTCATAGAGCACTGCCTTCATTTCGAGAAGATTGATAACCCCAGCGAACTTGTCCTCGGCGCCCATCGGCATCTGAAGCAGGATGGGTCGCGCCTGAAGCCGCGTCTTCATCATCTCTACGACACGATTATGATCTGCGCCAGAGCGGTCCATCTTGTTAATGAAGGCAACACGCGGAATCTGATATCTGTCCGCCTGTTTCCAAACGGTTTCAGACTGCGGCTCGACTCCACCGACTGCGCAGAAAACGGCTACAGCGCCATCTAGGACGCGAAGGGAGCGTTCGACTTCGATTGTAAAGTCAACGTGGCCCGGCGTATCGATAATATTAATTTTGTGACTGCGCCACTGGCACGCTGTTGCAGCAGAGGTGATAGTAATTCCTCTTTCCTGCTCCTGCTCCATCCAGTCCATTATGGCGGCGCCGTCATGAACCTCGCCGATCCTGTGTGATACCCCGGTATAATAAAGGACACGTTCGGTCGTGGTAGTCTTGCCCGCATCTATGTGCGCCATGATACCAATATTGCGGGTTTTTGATAGAGAATCAACCTTCATAATAATTAGCTCTTAATAAAGTCCTACCACCTGTAATGGGCGAAGGCCTTGTTGGCCTCGGCCATTTTGTGAGTGTCCTCACGTTTTTTTACTGAGCTGCCACGATTAGAGGCGGCATCAAGGAATTCTGCTGCGAGTTTCTCCTTCATGCTCTTCTCAGAGCGTGAACGAGCGTACTGAATAATCCATCGAATCGCTAGCGCCTGTCGCCTCTCGGGACGAATTTCCACTGGCACCTGGTAAGTGCTTCCGCCAACACGCCTGGACCTGACTTCAAGGACAGGCTTCACGTTTTCGACAGCTCGCTCGAATATCTTGAGTGGCTCTTCGCTCAACTTTTTGCCAACGATGTCCAATGCGTCATAAAGAATAGTTTCAGCGATAGATTTTTTGCCTTCCCACATAATCCCGTGAACAAACTTTGAAACGAGTTTGCTGTGATACTTGGGGTCGGGAAGAATATCTCTTTTGGGCACTTTACCTTTTCTAGGCATTCGGTCTTCTCCAAGACAGTTTCAGGCTCGCCAAAATGGCTGAATTTAGAACAAACTGAGACGGGCAGCTTCCAGATTGGACAGGTTCAGAAGGCCGCGAAACTTGTTTCGCATTATCCTTCTTTTTGTGAATACCCTTCTAAACCTTCCCCGCCAGTTACGGCGGTTTATCCGGACCCGTATGCTATTAATCCTCAGATCTTCTTTATTGATTCATATCGAATGGTTAAAATCAATCTCAATCAATAAGCGTGAGTTCTCTACCGACGAGGATTATTTTGGCCGTTTTGTGCCGTATTTGGATCGGCCCTGTTTTCTATCCGTAACTCCATAAGCGTCCTGGGCGCCTCTGATGATGTGATAGCGCACACCAGGTAAATCTTTTACTCTACCGCCTCTAATGAGGACTACGGAGTGTTCCTGCAAATTGTGGCCAATGCCGGGGATGTAAGAGGTCACTTCGTAACCATTGGTAAGACGAACTCTTGCGACTTTTCTAAGAGCTGAGTTCGGCTTTTTCGGTGTAGTGGTATAGACCCTCACACATACCCCTCGGCGTTGCGGACAGTCGGTCAGAGCTGGTGCCGATGTTTTTCTTCTCGGCTGTGTTCTGCCTTTTCTGACCAGTTGATTAATTGTCGGCATACGCCAGTACCTCCAAATATGTATCTTGTTATTATGAGCAAAGCATACTCATCTTGTCAACACTTTTATTTTAGAATCAGGCTGAGTGTGATGACTCAGCCTAAAACTCCAATACTGGATAATTAAGTTTAAAGTCTTTAAGTGAGCGGCTCACAAGATAATGTTTCTTGATTTCGCCGGTCGATGATTTATTTGTCTTGGGCGATGGGCCCATGTTTAATTAATCAGCGCGTAGTGACAGCATGAGGGTTCACGCGCTGATTTGCCTCTTTTCTTCGGATGAACGCCTATCTTGCCTGGGATATAAGTCGGCTGAACCTTGATCGTCATACTTGAGCTTAAGGTTTTTGTATTGACTAAGACCGGTTCCAGCAGGGATCAGGCGCCCCATTATGACATTTTCTTTCAGGCCGCGCAAATAGTCTATTTTTCCGGAAATTGAGGCCTCTGTTAAAACCTTGGTAGTTTCCTGGAAACTTGCGGCGCTAATGAAGGAGTCAGTGGAAAGAGATGCTTTGGTGATACCAAGCAAGAGGGGCTCAGCGACTGCGGGAGCTCCGCCGGCCGTTATGACGCGCCGGTTTTCTTCCTGGAAGACCTGGCGTTCAATTTGTTCGCCGACAAGGAAGTCGGTATCCCCTACCTCCTTAACGCGCACTCTTCTCAGCATTTGGCGGACAATTACTTCAATATGCTTATCGTTTATCTTGACGCCCTGCAATCTGTAAACTTCCTGGACCTGATCTACGAGGTATTTGGCCAAATCCTTCTCACCCTTGATACCGAGCAGATCGTGAGGATTCGTGGAGCCTTCCATAAGAGCGTCACCAGCGTCAACCCAATCGCCAGCGTGAACAGAAATATGCTTTCCTTTAGGGATAAGATATTCCCGGGTTTCGCCAATATCGGGTTTCACTATTACCTTGCGTTTTCCTTTTGTATCTTTTCCGAATTCCACCTGGCCTTCTATTTCGGAGATGATTGCGAATTCTTTTGGCTTCCTGGCCTCGAAGAGTTCGGCGACTCGAGGTAATCCACCCGTGATGTCCTTGGTTTTAGTGGTTTCACGAGGAATTTTGGCTATAACATCGCCCGCATGAACCTGTTCACCCTCTTTAACCATGATATTGGCGCCAACGGGCAACAGGTAGCGCGCTTCGGAATCTCCAATTTTTATAGTACGCCCTCTTTCATCCTTGATAGAAACCCTGGGCCTGATTTCAGAGTCTTTATCCTTGTACTCTACAACAACCTTTCTGGAAAGACCCGTTACTTCATCGACCTGCTCGTTCATTGTAATGCCTTCGATGATATCGCCGTATTTGATGATTCCAGACACTTCAGTAATAATCGGAATGGTGTAGGGGTCCCATTCAGCCAGGAGAGTTTCCCTGTTGACTGGTTCTTCGTCGGAAACCCTGAGTTTGGCGCCGTAAATGACCTTGTTTCTTTCTCTTTTCTGGCCCTTTTCGTCCAGCACGGCCAATGAGCCATTACGATTCATGACAACAAGTTCGCCGTCCCTGTTTACGACTGTCTTGAGATCTACAAACTTGATACGGCCCTCATTTCGGGCAAAAAGCTGTGATGAGCTAGATCCGAGCCATTCAAGGAGCACCTGACCTTCCGAATCAATCTTGTCGCCGTCCTGAACCTTGACGTTCATATAATCCATGACGGGATAGCGCTCGTATAGTCTGAAAAGCACCTGATCATCCTGCTCGCCACGCAACTGGAAGATGCCTCCACGTTTTTCGGCTTCGGAAATTCTGGAAGCTAGCTCGGCATTGTCGAAAATGAATGATTGAGGCAACAACTGGCTATCGTTTCGGACAACAAATCTTGAATTCTCAGGAATCTGGAATTTTGACTTCAGTCCGTCTTCGTCCTGAAGACTGAAAGATTTCTTGTCGGAAGAAATCCAAATCTTACCGCCGAGTTGTTCGCCCTCGGTAGCCTTGTGATATGGACCTTCATATAGAAAAGAGTATTCCCTCAAGGTCTGTCCGTCTTCGACGAGCCATTTCTGGACTTCATCACGTGCGATTGAAAAATCTTCATAAACAACGACAGCTTTGGTTTTGTCCTTATCCTTGATAATCATGACCCGGCCTTTTTTTCGGGCGGAAATGATATTTCTTTTTAAGGATGCGGTTCCACCGATGTGGAAGGTTCTCATTGTAAGCTGGGTTCCAGGCTCACCAATTGACTGAGCGGCGATAATCCCAACGGCCTCACCAATGTTGACCATCTTTCCGTGAGCAAGATCACGACCGTAGCAAAGGCTGCAAACGCCTCTTTTGGACTGACACGTTAGCACCGAACGGATTTTGACTCGGTCGATGCCTGAATCCTGTATTCTATCCCTGTGTTCTTCCTGAATTTCCTCGTTGGCCTTGACGACAATTTCTCCGGTATAAGGGTGTTCGATGTCTTCCAAAGCAACGCGACCGAGAATACGGTCCGCAACATGCTCGATTATCTCACCACCCTCTTCTAACGAAGCCATATCAATTCCATCGAGGGTTCCACAATCTTTATCGTGAATAATGGCGTCTTGGGCCACATCGACCAGACGGCGAGTCAGGTAACCGGAGTTAGCGGTTTTTAGAGCGGTATCAGCCAAACCCTTACGGGCGCCGTGAGTCGAAATAAAATACTGCAAAACCGTGAGACCTTCTCTAAAGTTGGCTTCAATAGGAGTTTCGATAATTTCTCCTGTGGGTTTGGCCATCAGGCCCCGCATTCCGGCGAGCTGTCGTATCTGCTGAGTGCTACCTCGAGCTCCTGAGTCTGCCATCATGTAGATAGGGTTGAAACTTTCGACCTTTTTTTCTGAGCCATCCTGCAATTTTATTGTCATGGTGCGAAGGCCGCTCATCATCCGTTCCGAGATGTCTTCATTGGCCCTTGCCCAAATATCTATGACCTTATTGTAGCGCTCGCCATCCGTGATAAGGCCTTCCTTGTATTGATTCTGGATTTCGAGCACTTCACTTCTGGCTTTGTCTATAATTTCCCTTTTTGAGTCCGGGATTCGCATATCATCGACACAGATGGAAATGCCTGCTTTTGTTGCAAACTGATAACCCAGGTCTTTGAGTTGGTCTGCAAGGATGACTGTCTTTTTATCTCCACATTTTCTGTAAGCTTCATCAATGAGGTTGGCCAGTTCCTTTTTCTTCATTACCTTGTTGATGGAGGCGAAGGGTATTTCCTCGGGCACGATCTCCCTGAGAATTATTCTTCCAACCGTGGTTTGTAACAGGTCGGAGTTTTCTTTAAGCAAGATTTTTTCATGCAGATCAACAACTCCAGAGTCGTAGGCTACCCGGACCTCGGAAACGTCGGAGAACTTGCGGGGCTCTTTGTCCAGTTCCGGGTCAACAGTCTCGCGAGTCAAATAATACAATCCAAGAACAATATCCTGTGTTGGCACAATAATGGGCTTGCCGTGCGCCGGGGAAAGGATGTTGTTGGTGCTCATCATGAGTACGCGGGCTTCGACCTGTGCTTCAATGGACAGTGGAATATGAACGGCCATCTGGTCACCATCGAAGTCGGCGTTAAATGCCGTACATACGAGGGGATGGAGCTGAATCGCCTTACCTTCCACCAAAATCGGCTCAAAAGCCTGGATTCCAAGTCTGTGCAGGGTAGGGGCTCTATTTAAAAGGACCGGATATTCCTTGACCACATCCTCAAGAATGTCCCAAACCTCCGGGGTTTCTTTCTCGACCAATTTTTTGGCGCTCTTGATGGTGGTTACGTATCCGCGTTCTTCCAGTTTGTTGTAGATGAACGGTTTGAACAGCTCTAGGGCCATTCGCTTGGGAAGACCACACTGATGCAGGCGCAGGTCAGGGCCAACTACGATGACCGACCTACCGGAATAATCGACACGTTTTCCAAGGAGATTCTGTCTAAAGCGCCCCTGCTTGCCCTTGAGCATATCTGACAGAGATTTGAGGGGTCTTTTGTTAGGTCCGGTTATGACTCGACCCCTGCGGCCATTGTCAAAAAGAACATCCACAGCTTCCTGAAGCATACGCTTTTCGTTCCTGAGAATGATCTCCGGAGCGTTAAGTTCCTTAAGGCGTTTTAACCTGTTGTTTCTGTTGATCACACGCCTATACAGGTCGTTGAGGTCAGAAGTTGCAAAGCGTCCGCCATCGAGCGGCACCAGTGGCCTGAGGTCTGGGGGGATGACTGGGACCGTCGTTAAAATCATCCATGCGGGGTTTTGCCATTGCCGGAATTTCCCTAAATGTTCAGGCGCTATAACTCGTGATCGGATTAATCTGTCAATAATATTGTTTAGTTCCACGAAAGCCAGTTGTTTTCTGATCTCCCAGCTTTCAGTTTCATGCCATTTCACCTGCATTTCACGTGCGGATTGAAGGAGCTCAAAGATGAAGCGCCCCTTTTCTCCTTCCGGATCAAGCGTTTCATAAATCGTTCCGAGGTCCTTGACCAAAATGTCAGGTTCGATTCCCCTGAGTGACTCGAGGACCCTTAATCTCTTTGCCAGCTTCTTTCTTTTTGCTTCAGAGGCTGAATCCTTCATCTCTTCTCTAAGCCTGACGCTTTCCGAGACGAGATCGAGTCTTTCGAGAGTTACCCGGACGGCTTCACCGCCCATAAGGGCCTCAAAATCTCCAACATTTGAGCCGTAGTCATCGAGAACCTGGCGATATTTTTCTTCATTAATAAGGGTTCCAGGTTCGAGATCAGTATTTCCTTTTGAGATAACCAGAAAAGATTCGAAATAAAGGACTCGTTCAACCTCTTTCAAGGTGAGGTCCACAAGAGTTCCTATTCTGCTGGGAAGGCTTTTTAGGAACCAAATATGAGCGACTGGGGTGGCCAGTTCGATGTGTCCCATACGTTCCCGGCGCACCTTGGACTGTATAACTTCAACACCACATTTCTCACAAATGGTGCCCCTGTGTTTCATACGTTTGTATTTTCCGCAGTTGCATTCAAAATCTTTTACAGGACCGAAAATTTTAGCGCAGAATAATCCGTCTCGCTCCGGCTTGAACGTTCTGTAGTTGATAGTTTCCGGTTTCTTGACCTCTCCGTGAGACCAAGAGCGAATTTTTTCCGGAGATGCCAATGATATTTTTACAGCATTAAAATTTAGAGGATCTTTGGGTTTTTCAAAAAAACTATAATAAACTTCTTCCATGTTTCCCTCCTGCTATAGGGGTTAACGGCTTCTTTTAAACCGTCTGAGGGATTTTACGTTCAAGAAACAAGTTCCCAACCGTTTTTCAGTAAAATAACGAACCAGGATTGAACTCACACTCCGATCAGCAACCACTACTGAACAGCAGTCAAGGGCTCGCTTTCCAGTAGCTCAACCTCAAGTCCCAAAGACTTGATTTCTTTTACAAGGACGTTAAAGGATTCAGGAAGCCCCGGTTCGAGGACGTTGGTACCTTTTACAATGCTTTCGTACATTCTTGTTCGGCCCGTCACATCATCTGACTTTACAGTCAGGAATTCCTGCAACGAATACGCTGCGCCGTAGGACTCCATGGCCCAGACTTCCATTTCACCCAGACGCTGTCCACCAAATTGAGCCTTACCGCCCAGAGGTTGCTGAGTGACCAGAGAGTATGGTCCGATAGCCCTGGCATGAATTTTGTCATCTACAAGGTGATGCAATTTCATCATATAAATGATTCCTACAGTGACCATGGTATCAAAGGGCGATCCTGTACGGCCATCATAAAGCTGGGTCTGCCCTGTGCTTGGCAGGCCGGCGCTGTTCAACAAGTCCTTGATTTCGTTTTCCCTGGCCCCATCGAAGACAGGAGTGGCTATGGGCACACCCCGAGAAAGCTCGGAGCAAAATCTTCTGATCTGCTCGTCATCCATTTCATTAATAATTGAGTGAGCCTGTTTTCTTCTCTCTGGTTCCCTGGAGTCGAAAATCATGAGCAAACGCTGACGCAATTTTTCGGTGGAAAAGCGCTCAGCGATCATGCGGTCGAGTGATTCACCCAGCCCTCGGGCCGCCCAGCCGAGATGTGTTTCGAGAATCTGGCCGACGTTCATTCGAGAGGGAACACCAAGTGGGTTTAGCACTATCTCGACTGGGGTTCCGTCTTCAAAGTAAGGCATATCTTCTTCAGGAAGTATCCTGGAAAGAACGCCTTTGTTGCCGTGACGACCAGCCATTTTGTCACCAACGGAAAGTTTCCTTTTGATGGCAATATAAACCTTCACAAGCTTGATAACGCCGGGAGGTAGTTCATCCCCCTTTTTTAACCTGCTGATTTTTTCATCAAAATGCATTTTCCAGAAATGTTTCTGGTCACCAAGTCTATCCAGGATCCTCACCACTTCGTCTTCAGTCGCGGCTTCGGAACTCGTAAGTGAAACATTTCTGAGGAGTTCCAACTGGACAGTATCAATGAAGGAGTTGTTAATGGACTCTTTTTTCTTGATGTATATTTCGCCAGTTTCAGGATTTACCAGATTTGCGGCGACTTCCTTTCCTACAAGCATGTGGCGAACTCTCTCGCGAGCGCCCTCTTCCACGATGCGTAACTCATCGTCCCTATCTTTGGAGAGTTTGGCTATTTCCTCATTTTCAATGGAAATGGTACGGCTGTCTTTGTCGGTTCCTTTGCGGGAAAATATTCTCGCATCAATGATCGTGCCTTCGACCCCGGGGGGAACCCGTAGCGATGAATCCCGAACATCACCAGCCTTTTCTCCAAAAATAGCTCTTAACAGCTTTTCTTCGGGACTGAGCTGATTTTCGCCCTTGGGGGTAATTTTACCAACCAGGATGTCACCAGGTTTTACTTCAGCGCCGATTCGGATTATGCCCGCCTCGTCCAGGTTCCTCAGACCTTCCTCTCCCACATTAGGTATGTCCCGTGTTATTTCCTCTTTACCAAGTTTTGTGTCTCGAGCCATGACCTCAAATTCTTCAATGTGGATGGAAGTGAAAATATCCTGTTTAACAATTTTCTCGCTGACGAGAATGGAGTCTTCATAGTTGTAACCGCCCCATGCCATGAAGGCCACGAGAACATTACGTCCGAGCGCGAGTTCTCCCTTGTCGGTCGCGGGACCATCCGCTATTACCTGCCCATCCGCAACATGATCACCTTTCTTGACGATAGGGCGCTGGTTTATACATGTGTTCTGGTTTGAACGCTGGTATTTGATAAGGTTGTAAATGTCAACGCCCGGGTCGAGATCTCCCTCTGCAAACTCCGTAGCTTTGATCACGATTCTGGTAGCGTCCACAGAGTCAACGACTCCCTCCCTTTTAGCAAGCACAGTCACGCCCGAATCAATGGCAACGACCTGCTCCATGCCGGTTCCCACCAGAGGGGCCTGCGTAGTCAGGAGAGGCACTGCCTGGCGTTGCATGTTGGATCCCATGAGGGCGCGGTTGGCGTCATCATTTTCCAGAAAAGGTATGAGTGACGCGGCTACCGAAACCAATTGATTCGGAGACACGTCCATATAGTTGGCTTCCGAACCGTCAGTCAGGGCAAATTCACCGTCTTTTTTCCTGACGGAAACCAGTTCCTCGGTCAGTCTGCCGTCTTCATCCAACTCGGCATCCGCCTGAACCTTGACGTAATGCTCTTCGTCCAGGGCAGTAAGGAATTTGATCTCCTTTCCCACCACACTTTCTGCAACAGGCCTATATGGAGTTTCGATAAATCCAAACTCATTTACACGCGCATAAGTCGAGAGAGAAACAATCAAACCGATATTCGGTCCTTCAGGGGTTTCAATAGGGCAGATACGTCCATAATGAGTCGGGTGAACGTCTCGCACCTCAAAACCGGCCCGTTCTCGTGTCAACCCCCCGGGACCGAGCGCTGATAGCCTTCTCTTGTGAGTTATTTCACTAAGCGGGTTGGTCTGATCCATAAACTGTGACAATTGCGAGGATCCGAAAAATTCCTTCACGACAGCAGTAACGGGTTTCGAGTTGAC
>CAITZA010000113.1 GCA_903896745.1 uncultured Desulfomonile sp.
GGGAATGACAAGAGGTTTGTCATCCCCGGCTTGTGCATGTCATCCCCGCCTGGATTTGTCATCCCCGACAGGGTTTGTCATCCCCGACTTGATCGGGGATCCATTCTTCTCTTGGATTCCCGTTTTCACGGGAATGACACGAACTGGATTCCCTCTTCCGAGGGAATGACACGGACTGGATTCCCTCTTTCGAGGGAATGACACGGTGTACGCTAATAACAACGCCACTTACAGCCCCTTTGGCGCAATAAACGTGACCGCCACCGGAAACAACCGTGAGGTCACCGTCTCGTACCTCGACATGATTGCCTTCTTCTCGGCTTCAATCTCCGCGGGAACCCTAGCCAATCTTGCCTTGAGCGCTTCCCGGTCACGACGGAACTGCTCCGCCTCTGTCTGGGGCCACAGGGTAAGCTGAGGGTCTGGCTTCCTGTTCAGTTCTGCCCGGATGGCCGTCGCCAGTTCCTCCAGGATCGACTCGCTATCCCTCATCTCCCTGTCACGTTTCTCAATCAATAACTTTGAAAGCGAATCGGCCCTTTCATTTTTTCTCGCTTCCAGCGCTTTATTAACCGCCTCCTGATATTTGGGCCACAACTCCTGAAACCTTTCCTTCAGGTGTTTAGGAGCTTCAATGTCTGTAGCCGAATAAAAAGCGTTCCTGGTCTCCGACACGTTGTACCTGTAAAACCTTCCGTCTCTCAGCGCTCCACCGGCAATCAACGTTTCTTCATGGAGCTTGTGATTGTCACCACCAAGGACAACTAGTCGGGCAAAGGCTATTACAGATGGGTCCCTGACACTATTGGGTTTGGCCATCCTGGCTGTAACCCTGTTGAGCTTCATACGATCTTCCTGGGACCAAACCTCGGCCCTGAGAAGTCTCAGACTCATCTGAACCAGACGATGGTTCATGTGGGCAAGCACAACATCGTCACGTCCTACCGCCAGGTCATGATCAAACACGATTGGTCTTACCCGTTGCGTATGCGGATGAGCCAATCCATCGGCGCAGGCCGCCCAGCTCCCGGTCAGGTGCGGCATTTCATATACCTCACCATCAACACCTTCCATCCTCAAAGGTTTCAAGGCGGGCTGGCCGGCAAGCTCAAGCGCAGTGTCTACGGCGCGTTTGATGTTACTAGGCGAGATTGACAGATTTTTCCTGGTTTCTTCGAGCTGTTCTGCATGCTTGCGCAATCTTTCCCGCAGATCCCGCTCGAAACTCAGCATTCGACGGATAGGACGAGCGTCCTGCTCAGCTTTAACAGTGTCGAGCTCGCGACGTTTGCCGATCATGGCTTCTTCAACCTGCTGGGCCAGGACTGGTCCAACCTTGCCGATATCTTCACGAATGGTCTCTATTTTCTGGACAACCTTCATGAGGAATTCCAGATCACCATCAAGACTGTTTCCCTGCTGATGCGATGATCCTGAAGACCCATAATTCTTGCTCACGAAATGATAGACTTTTACCTCAGGGGCTCTCTGGCCGTGTCTATCAAGTCGCCCGTTCCTTTGCTCCATGCGGTTTGGGTTCCACGGGATTTCGTAATGGATCAACCGTGAGCAGTGATTCTGAAGATCTATGCCCTCTGATGCGCAGTCAGTGGCTAGCAGTATCCTGATGGGCGAATCCTTGGGGTCGGCCTGGAATCCCGCCTTTATCTTTTCGGTCTCTTCGTGTGGCATGCCTCCGAATATGGATTGAAGTCGCTCTCCGGTAGCAAGTCCGTGGTTGGCGAAAACAGACTGAAGGTATTTCTGCGTGGCCCTGTATTCGGTGAAGATCAAAACCCGCTCATCGCTCCATCTATTGTCTGGTTTGATTGTCTGCTGAATCCAGCGAACCAGTCGTTTGGCTTTTGAGTCAGCTATCTCGGAGTGTCTCATCGCGAACGCCTTGAGATCTTTGAGTAACCCTAGCTCTTCATCTGTGGGTTGTCTAAAGAATCCCGAAGCCACTTCAACCGTCTCGGCAGCGTTGTCTTCAAAAGCATCGTCATCCGCGAAATCATCTTCCGACTCCTGAATACGCCTTTTAAGGATTCCCACAGTATGTGATGATGGCTTTGCGATTTTTTTAACAGACCGTTTCAACGACAGTTCGTGCTTTTCAAGGGTCGTAAGGAACGCAGCGGGAGATGAGAACAATCTCTTTTTCAGAATTTTCAGGACAAAATCAGCCGCAACCTTTTCCACCTCTGAAGCATAGCTCCGGCTCCTGAGTTGGGTATATTTCTTCAGATTCTCGTGGGCCTGAAGCTCATCGGCAGAATAGTCAACCTCAAGAGTTTCTATCTTCCTGAGCGGGAATCTTGGGGTTCCATCCCATTTCGGAGGCAACTCCCTCTTCAGACGCCGGACCATAATGGCTCTGAGCTGCTTCTCATCGGGTTCGATACCTCTGGAGAACCGCTGGTTATCCACTAGTTCGAGCAGGGACCTGAAGCTCTCCGGGTAACCGTTATGGGGGGTGGCGGTCAGGAATATCCGGTGCTCAAAATGCTGAATGATACCACGAATGGCCTGTGTTCTAAGCGATTCAACAGCATAGACTCCCCTGCCTGATGGCGCCACGTTGTGAGCCTCATCGACTATCAGCAAATCGTATCGCCGGGGATATCCGGGAGCGTCATCAGGAGGTAAAGTCTCCTTAAAGCGTCTGAATGGCCTCTCACGTTTCAGAAAATCAATGGAAGTAATCAATCGCGGGAAGTGCGACCACGGGTTTACGCTGAGTCCACGTCGTCTTCTCAGTTCCCCAATCAGTTTGCTGTCAACAATCCGGAACTCAAGGCCAAACTTGTCTCGCATCTGATCACGCCACTGAATCTGTATCGACGCTGGACAAACGATCAGCGCCGTTCTTGCCCGGCGACGAATGATCATCTCCTGCACAACAAGCCCTGTTTCTATGGTTTTCCCCAGGCCGACATCATCTGCTATGAGCAGACTCACACGGGGCATTTGCAAAGCCCGGACAAGCGGATCAAGCTGATAATCCTCAATCTGTATACCACTCCTGAATGGCGCCTGAAGAGCACGGACATCTGCGCTGGAGACCGCTCCCCATCTTACAGCGTCGAGAAATGCGTCCATCAATGCCGGGCTGTCAAAGCCTACCGGTTGGGGTAGGGCTATCCTGTCGCGTACTTCCCCCCCAGGCTCCATCTCCCAGATCACCTGGAGCTCCTCGCCCTCCGCATCGTCTTCTACAGATGACAACCCCACAAGATTCTGCGGCGCCTTGATTATTCCGCTCAGTGGATCAGGAGGCAGCTTCGAAGTCTGTACCTCCGTCACAACGTAGTGCCTATGCCTCACACGAACTATCTGACCAGGCGCTGGAATAGTTGCATTCATCTATGTTGTCCTTGTTGATTCCACTCTTCTCCTGGATTCCCTCTTTCGAGGGAATGACACGGACTGGATTCCCGTTTTCACGGGAATGACAAGAGGTTTGTCATCCCCGACAGGGCATGTCATCCCCGTTTGAGTTTGTCATCCCCGACTTGATCGGGGATCCACTCTTCTTCTGGATTCCCTCTTTCGAGGGAATGACAAGAGGTTTGTCATCCCCGACAGGATTTGTCATCCCCGACTTGATCGGGGATCCATTCTTCTCCTGGATTCCCTCTTTCGATGGAATGACAGACTTATTGCCGGAATGACAAAGCCTTACATGCAATTACGGACCGTGCCATGCGTTCAAAAAAACTCCATTCCTTTTTGTCCCAGCGTTTCGACGATAAAAGACCGATCAAGCAACCGATTTCCTCGTTCACACGAGGTTTCCGGGCACATCAGACATGCGTGGCATGCGCTGCCATGAAGGATTTTGCCGTCCGGGATTACATCATGTTCTGCGCAAAGAGGATCCGAAGAACAAAGTCGCATCCTCTCGAGAGCTTTGTTTATGAGTTCTTCCAGCCTGTTTGTTCGCCCCAGGCTTACCAAACCACCCAATGTTCCTTCAGAATCAGAGGCCGTCGTGTAGATCAGGATTCCTGCCATGTCAATGCCTTCAGTGTCAGGAGCGTTAGAGTAAATACGTTCACGTATTGAAGCTGCCGCATACCCGCATTCCAAAGCCATTTCCCGCATCAGCGCATGTGAAAATGAGTGCAACAGGACGTATCTGGCGCCTGGATATCCGGCGTCAAATGGTTTGGCGTTTCTAACCTTTCTCCATGCCTTCCATGCCTCAAAAACATCTGCGTTCCTTTTAATTACGTTCGGTCTCTTCTGCCATTCACGTACTGCCTTTTCATCGAACTGAATGAAGACTCCTTCACCTTTAACTTCAGCAGCCGGAACCCACTTGGTCTCACCGGCAATTAACGGACCGTTTGAAGCAAAATCAGTCTCCTCCTCATCAAAACTCTCACCCGGCGCCTCGATTCTTGTAAATCCAATCAATGCGCTTACCTCCCGTAGCCTATGGGCGAGGGTCACACCGGAAATCATTGGTCTGAAGCTCGCCGGAGGAGGCTCAGCAACAAGCTTCAGGTCGTCATTCTCTGGAGCTTTTAATGGGTCTGAAAAAACTTTCCATTCGGGTATCTTGAGGTTGTCTTCATCATCCTGAGACTCTCCCTGACCGGATTCAACCCGGGTTCGTCTTGATTGAACAGCTTCCCAGAGATCTTCGTCTGAAAATGGCCTCACGTCGGGCAGCTTGCCGTATTTCTCCCAGGACTTTCTGAGAATCTTGAGAATGTTTAAATCCGCAGCGTCAACCAGATCATCCCAATACTTGTCTACAACCTGCCTGATCTGGTCTGATCCGGTCGGAATCGAGAAGATTGAAACCAGATTGGGAAACCAGCTATTAGATGCGCCAAGGAGCATGGCCCTCGGGTTTTCATCACATTGTTCGGTCAAACCGTTGAGGTGTGGATGTTTGCCGGAACAGGGCCCCAGGATTTCCGGATTGTCAATATCAAATGCTGATGACATTTGTCGCTTGTTGCCGCATGTAACACACGTAACCCAGACGTCGCTGGCCTGGCCCGAAACCCCGGTATCCGTCAGCCTGAAAGATGGAGCGTCACATAAATTGCCTTGATGAACAAATTCTTTCCATGGGAAATCGTCAAGATGTCCTTTTTTGCAGGCCACCAGGAACCTCGATGGAACTACGGTGGATTTTTTCCCCAGACAGTTGGAATGCTCGTATTTAGTCCTGTCAGGATGATAGGGGTCAGATCTTAGCCGGAAAAGACCTGAGTCCACATCGGCTAGCAGGCCGCATGAAACGCAATTCAGCCAGCGTGGGAATACCGCCACAGGAGCTCCTGTTGTTGGATACAGGGACTCATCGCCATCGGATGATTGTGGAAGCGCCATCAATTTTTCCACGGAATCGGAGAGCCTTGTCTTAACAGCTCTTAGAAGTCTTGATTCGTGGATGGTCTTCAAACTCTCAGTATTCCAGCTAGCCAGTCCCATCATCAGAACAGATATGTTGGGCAATTCCACGATCGAACCAACACCATAAGTGTAAAGCATTTGGCTGGGTCTGATGTCACCGACTGTTACGGGGCGGTTTTCGTCATTTCTCATTAAAACTCCCCTAATCGTATGATTGTTTGAGAAACTCAGGGTACAGTATCAGTTTTACAGGTGTTTCAACGTCCCTTAGTGAATTCAGACACGTGAATAAATCCCATGGTCCGTCTTCGGCTTTGTTCATTAACGCAACCGTGGCCGGCTGCCTGTCGTTGTGGTAAGTCAGTTTTCCGCCGGTGTTTTTCAGTCTGTTTATCTGGGCGCTCCATGACGCCAGTCGTATGCCAAGCATTCGTGTAATCTCTTCTACGACTTCAGGGTCTCCACAGGTTATCCTTGACCTCTCCACTATCGCGTCAACAGCCTGTCTGATAAAATCTTCTTCCTGATCCATATTCATGGCCATTGAGTTGTGATTGTATTCTTTGGTCATTAGTCTGATCATCGAGATCAGGACAGCGCTTAAGCCACGATCGAGCGCCCGTGTCGAAAACGGAGTCAGGGACAAAGCTTCCACATGTTTGTAGAAGGTGTCGTGGAAATGTTCGAATCTCTCGTAGTGGGACAGATCCCTTGGACGGGTCCAGTTATAGACTGTGACCACAAGACCAGGCGAACTTCTACCAACCCGGCTCGTGGCCTGTATATACTCCGAGGTTGATTTGGGTTGGCCCGCGACCACCATCAATCCCAGGCGTTTTATATCGACGCCTACTGAAAGCATGTTCGATGCCAGCAAGACGTCTATTGGGCGTCGGCGTGAACCTCGTGCCGTTTCATGTGGCAGTTTGTGCTGGATAAAACTGATCTCCATGTCGTTCAGAATCTCCGGGACGTCTTCAGACGAACGGCGTGAAGTCAATTCCTGGAGATTATTGACAGTGCGTCGGGAAAGGCCCCTGGAGTCCATTGATTTGAGTCTGTTGGGAACCGAGTCATACAACACTCTTCTCATACCGGCCAGTTCTCGAATTGAATTGAAATACCCTACCAGGGTCATCCATGGATCCGCTATTGCGCCATAATCCACCAGCATCTTCTCTCCGGCGGCAAGTAATGTGGCGTAAACCTTTATTAATGCCGCTTTGAGTCTGATTCCCGGCGCCATCAATCCTACATACAACCGACCGGGGTTTGTTTCAGAAGGGTCTCTACGAAGTGAAAAGAAATTATCCCCGGCATCCAAACCTTGAGGCGGGAACACACGAACCTTTCTGGCGAAAAGAAGTCTTCCCTGATCGGATGATTTTCGGATGGTGGCCGTCGAGGCTATGATCTTGGGCTGTACTACCTTTCCATTGACTCGCCATGAACAAAGTTCATTGATTGCCGTCTCATACAGGCCCACAAGAGTCCCAAGCGGGCCGCTGATCAGGTGCAACTCGTCTTGGATAATAAGGTCAGGAGGTCTGAACGGAGCGCATTCTATGGTCCTGGCTTTCGGTAGTCCACTTTTTGCCGGATGAGAGTCAGAATCCTCAATCTGTGGAGATCTGAAACCGTGTCGTTCGCAGTACCCGGAAACCTGGCCGAAAAGATTTTGTGTTTCTCCCTTCCACGGCATTTGGGCGAATTTGTCCACTGTGGCAATAAGCATCGAAGGCAATCTCCGGTAAATCTCCTCGTCTACAACCATTGCGGGGATGCCTTCACCGTAGGAGTTTCTTTCCGTGAACAGGCATGCTCCTGACGGATCATTGCAAAAAAACAGGGTCCTGCCTCGTCCCTTTTCAAAGGTTTCCACCTTGATGTCCCGCCCGGGTTTTATTTTGGTTCCACACCAGGGACAGTTGGTTAGTTGGGCTGGGGATCCTCCACCTCTGGTTTGAGGCGCTCCGCCAGAAGTTTGCCTCCTGTTACTGACCCATTCATGGCTATCCCTGGTGTTATTTGGCGTTGCTTTGGCGCCGACCCAGAGCCCAATCCTGAAAGGCTCCTGGCCCCACTTTCCCTCATCATTTCTTCTGATGCTCTCGCAAGCGCAAATCAGTATGGCCGCCCTCTGGAACTGTTGTATGGTCAGTAATCGCAGTGTGTATCTCATGAGAACCGCTACGCCGTGGGCGCCGGAACGGCCCTCTATTTCCCCCTGTAGACGTCGCAAACCCAATACGTACGCCGAAAGTCCCAGATATGCTTCTGTCTTGCCACCACCTGTTGGAAACCATAAAAGATCCAATATGGCTTCAGACGGATTACAACGTTCATCCGAAGCCAGGTCAGTGATCCCTGTAATGTTCAGGAGTATGAAGCCCAACTGAAACGGGTACCATGTCCGATTTGCCTGTTGATCAATCTCATCGAAAGTTTTCGTGAGATCCTTTCGGGCGTAATCAGCAACTATGGATCTTATTCTCTGAATCCACATCGCCTGGTTGGCAAACCTGAAAGCCTCAGCCACGGTCTCATCAGTTGAAACAAGACTGATGCCATCTCTTATTCTCCGCAAAGCGGTTTCACAA
>CAITZA010000114.1 GCA_903896745.1 uncultured Desulfomonile sp.
AGCTGCATGAAATGGTAGCCCCAGAAAAGCTCTCATGCCAGGATGACCCTCAGGAAGCCCCCCCCTACGAGGATCATTCATCGGATCATTGGCCACTACAGGCTTTTCAGTCGTAATGGCATGGCCAAAAAGTGTTTTCAGGTTATGAAACTCTAGCCCTTCATTTGCGTACTTTTCGTAAAATGCTCTAGTAGTTTCGTTCCATGCAATATTTGTAACAGCAAAAGTTTTCAGGTAAGGATGCCCTTCAGCATCATGAAGAATTTCCCCTATGAAACCGTATTCACTTCTAGTCAATTCCAGTAGGGCGTTCAGGAGCTCCTCAAAAAGCTGGCGCATGTCAGATTGAAAAAAGTATCTGTTCTGAGCCAATGTCAGGGCGCTCAAGAGATCATTGCTATGACGTAAGTCCTGCTCGGCCTTTTTTCGGTCCGTAATATCCTGACTGATTTTTAAACAGTGAGAAATGGTTCCGTCGGACAGCCTGATAGGTGTAAAAGAAGCCAGTTCCCAGTATGGCTCCTGGTCATGCCTTTGACCGGAAAGCTCTCCACTCCATTCATTTCCGGAATCTATTGTTTTCCTAATAATGGCGCCTTCTTCCAGATATGAAGAATCCACCTGATCAATTCGTTTCCCAGACACATCTGAGAACTGGTATCCTGTGATCTGGCCAAATTTTGGATTGGCATATTCGATTTGTCCATTTACGTCGGTGATCATGACGACATTTGGACTTTGCTCCACGGCTCTTGAAAGTTTTCGCAGCTTGTCTTCAGCCTGTAATCTGTCCGTCAAATCTCGCAGGGTGCCTGATGCGCCTACCATTTGATCTGAATCATCCAGCATTGACCGCGCAAAAACTTCTACCCACCTGTACCCCCCTGACTTGTGGATATACCTGATCTCGTGCCTGAAATACTCCTTTTGTTTCAAAACCAGTGATTGAAAAAGCTCCAGATTCTTTTTCAGGTCAGATGGATAAATGTAATCAGCAAAACTCTTTCCCAGACTCTCTCCCACGCTGAAGCCAGTAACTTCTCGCCATGCCGGATTCAGAAAAGTCCACAGACCCTGAGTATCTGTTTGAAAGACGACATCCTTCAGATTGTCTACTACGTTCCGGTATTGACTGTTGGTTTCACGCAGGGCTCGTTCAACGGATTCTCTTTGATAAATCTGTTTTTTTAGTTCCTCGTTAATTAGCAGTAATTCGGATGTTCGCTCCTCAACCCTTTTCTCAAGGTCTTTTCTAACATTTTCGAGTTCAGCCTCCGTCTTTTTCCGCTGAGTCGTATCCCGTATTATTCCCCCAAAGAAAAACCCATTTTCAGTTTCCCAAGTGGAAATGGACAACTCGATCGGAAACTCGGCGCCGTTTTTATGCAAGCCAAAAAGCTCCAGCAGCGTGCCGATGACTTTGGTTTTTCGAGTATCCAGAAATCTTTTCATTCCTGCCAGATGAAGCTCTCGAAACCTTTCCGGCATGATCTGGATCAAATTCATCCTGAGCGCTTCTGATTCTGCAAAACCAAAAATTTTTTCCGCCCCATGATTCCAGAAAACGATGTTACTATGCTTATCCACAATGACGATCGCTTCAAAAGCAGAGAGCGCTATGGATTTAAACTGTAAGTAGGATTTTTCCGGCATGATCACTCTAGGTTTCTGTTGTCACTAAAAACGACATGTTGGGTACATTTTTGATCAGTGATGGAATTTTGTCGCTGTGACATGATGAACAAATGGAACTTGCGGCAACGTGTCATGAACCTGAAACCGGTTGGTAGATTATAGTGGCGCATTTAGAATCATTGTACTTTTTAAATCTGAACGTTGAAAGAAAAAAATGAGAATCAGTCAATAAAACTTTGTTTTGGAAACATGTTAATAAAACCGGTTACCTGGCGTCCAGGAATGATCTTTCGGCCTTAAACTTTTTCATCGTCACGTTTATATCGGTTGCAACGGGGCACAATCCTGGTCTAAAAACTTGTTGAGATGGCTTTTGGAATGCTTTTTATAAGAAGCAACGAAAATAATGAATTTTAGGAGCCAGAAAAAAATGAAATTCCCCAGCTTGTTAATCCCAGGCGCCATTATTCTGACGCTTTGCCTGAAATCCACTGGATTGGCAGATTTTGGTCTGGCGGAAAACTCCCTTTCTGAATACGGAGCGGTAAGGTTTGAGAATATTTACACCAAAGTGCCGACTTCAGGCAAACTGGTCTCAATCAAAATCGCTGATAATGGAGTAATTTACTACATTTGCAAGGAAAAAAACTCTTATGCTATCTATCACCTTGAAATAAGACCCATGGAGAATTTCCGGGAAAAAATAGAACAGGACTCAAAAGAGAAAAACAGAAAATGGGAAAAAATACATCCCGAAGAATTATTGCTTACAAAAGATCGAAATGACTATGAAGTCAAGAAACGACTCCACAAATACAGCGAGGCTGTCTGGATAAGGAATGAGATCGTAATCGATTCCCGTCAGTAAACGTTAGTTCAACTCTCATATTTGTATATGATAATGTGAGGTAAATGTAATCCTGTTCCAGGTTAATCGACACGATGGGCCTTATTCCCTGGCGCCCCGATTTTTCAAAAGCTCCGCTATGCCTTTGTGGTCAGCGTTTGTCGCCAGCATTAAAGCGGTCCAGCCATCAAGATTCTTGATCGACAAATCCGCCTTTTGGTCAATCAGGATCTTGACTATTTCGAGGTGTCCGTTGTTCGCCGCCAACATCAGCGCTGTCCAACCATCATTATCTTTACTGTTTACATCAGCGCCCTTTTCGACAAGAATTCTTACCAAATCCTGATGCCCCTGCACCGCGGCGTTCATCAAGGCTGTAGCCCCCTCTGTGCTCCTGTCGTTTATCCTGGCGTTTTTTTCCAGCAGCATTTTCGCAACCTCTGCATGACCCTGAACCGATGATATCATTAGGGCTGTCCAACCTTCCTTATCCCTGGTGTTAACCTCAGCTCCCTTTTCCAGCAATAATTTTACCAAATCTCTGTGCCCGAGCGCTGAAACCAGCATTAGCGCCGAGGATCCGTCTTCATCGACCGCGTTTACGTCGGCGCCTTTTTTTATGGCTTCCTGAACAGCCCTCATGGCCCCTGTGTCCGCTCCAGACAACAAATCCCTGTCCACTGGCTTCAGGCCTAAAGCTGATCCACAAAGATAAAGCAATGATACAACTACAATGAGGCTTACGCGTTTTTTCATAAACTGATTCCTCGATGCCGGATTCTGATTTTACAAGATGAACTACTGAGCCATTTCCTGACTCAGGCATGACGGTCTTGCCTGCCCTCATCAAAGTCCATATAATGCTCTTTTATTCATCAGGCTTATATTTCTCAAGATATTTTTTCACACTGACCTTTTCTTTTGTGCGATCAGAGCTCATATACCGTACTTTCCCAAATACTTTTCTCTCAGGTCCCCACGGCCTGTCATAACGACCAAGAATCCAGAATATTCCGGAATATGAGTTCGGGTCTCTCCCATCCAAAGCATATTTGTTGTTAAGTTCCAGCATTATATCCAGCGCTTCTCGGGGGTTGTGACTCCATTCCAGGATTTTCTTGCCCCACAGCATGCGTAAATAATTATGCATGCGACCTTCACGAACAAGTTCAGTTTGAGCCGCGTTCCAGAGTGAGTCATGTGTTTGGGCCTTTTCAAACTGTTCGGCCGTGTAGATATACTGGCGATGATCTTTTTCATGGTCACCCAAAGTTTTTATCGCCCATTCGGGTAATGAGCAAAACTGATCATAATCTTCTCGAACAACGCACATGTTCAGACCAAGCTCGCGCCACGTTATCAGTTCATCAAGAAAGGATTCTGCGTTTGAGCCAATACCCCACCAGCCCTGACGTTTCCCATCCGCTCTGGTTCCCAGACTATCAGGGGTCCAGTTTTCCCGTTCCATAATCGACCAGAAGACCTGATGAACAGAAATATGTCCCCAATGCAGATAGCTCGAAAGGCCACTTGTAACCCTGAAATCCGGAATATTTCTCAACTCGCCGTATGAATTCAGTTTATCTGAACAGAAAATTCGCAATGCTTCGCAGGCGCTTTGATAGCCGCCTGATGTGGAAGTGGGCTTAACCTTGTGATCTATGGGTAAATTTGAGAACTCACTAGCCCGGGATGAAAATACGGACTGCGGTACAGGGGCCCACCTTTGCTCTATCGATTTCTCAACGCATACGGCCCCAAAATCAGGCGCTTCATCCAGTGGATTGGTGTCAGGCCTTTGAAGGATAATCTGCGGCAAGACTTTTTGAATGAATCTCCGGAAGGAATAGGCCGTTGGAAAAGCGGTCTGACTCAGGGAAACAGGCAGAATTCCGTTTGAATCTACCATCTCGACCATGACGCTGGATTGGCGTGCCGCAGATTTAACCATTCGGGGCAGAAAGAAACATGGAAAATTGTCAGTTACGATCACACATGCCTTTTTTGAGAGTTCCTCGATGAGTCCCTTGCCGTCGTCCGGCGCCATTTCCAGATAGGGATAGTACGAAATGTTCGACTTCTCAAAGGCCAATCTGTTCACCTTCATTCCATCAAGCGCAAAACCGTGGAATCTTTCGCAGGCCCACTTGTAGCCGATCCGCAAGGCTTCCAGAACCAAGACAGGTTTTCTTAACCTAACAGACCATTCGAGGGCGCGATCCAGACTGAAATTCCAGTTTGGCCGTCTGGCCGCTATCATCCAGTAAAGAACAAAATCACCGTTAGGATTGACGGGGGTTTTATTAACAAGCTTTATCCTGTTCGACGGGACTTCATACATCATTAGCAACCTTTGGCCATCAGGTTTTTATGTCGCTATAATTGGCGCCAGTGATTCAATTCCGGTGGCATTATCCCCTAAAATGTATTAAAGCCACAAGGACTATACAATCATTCGGAGTACTCCCTTTTTATGGATCGACCACTTTTCATAGTGTTTGAAGGAATAGACGGCTGCGGCAAATCGACACAGGCAAAACGCCTGGCCGAATACTTCAGCTCGGTTTTGATTCCTGTCGTGCTTACAGCCGAACCGTCCGACAGTCCTGCCGGCATAATCATCAAATCCCTAAAAGCCAGACCGGAACCTGAACAGGAATATGAGCTGTTTATTGAGGACAGGCGCCATCACGTCCGCAATGTTATCCTGCCATCGCTGAAAAAAGGCTTTACCGTTATATGTGACCGTTATGTTTATTCTTCGGCTGCTTACCAGGGATCACGCGGGCTTGATGTAGACAAAATACTACTTTCAAATTTTGAATTCGCTCCAAAGCCCGACATTGTCTTCATCATTGAGATACCTGTTGACCTGGCAATCGAGAGAATTCGCAAAAATCGGGACGCCGCCTTTTCCCTGTTCGAGAAAAAGGATAGTCTCCAACGTGTGGACAGGGTCTACAA
>CAITZA010000115.1 GCA_903896745.1 uncultured Desulfomonile sp.
AACATCTTCAAATTCGAAAGGGGCCTGCCGTGTCAACTAATGTTTTTCTCGATTTTCACAGAGACGAGGACGTTCCTAAAAAGATAAGGGAATGGTGGGACGCCCTACAGAATCTCAAGGGTGACAGAGCCTCATTAAGACGTTGTGGCAGCACTTCAGAGGTAATGTTTGTTCACGCCTATCACAAGTTGCGAGTGTCCCTGATGCAATTTGGTCGCGTGAATGACAGAGCGTTGGCGTGCTTATCCGGGGTCCTGGCACATGTAAAAACTGATGCCACCGAAAAATCGGTGGCCAAAAAAATGGCTGAACTCAATGATGTTCGAGGAACGCCCAAAATCAGTGAGCTACGTTTTAAGAGATTGATTCAATGTCAAACGCATGATGAAATCTTTAACCCAATGGTTAGGATTGTTCGGCTTCTGGACAGTACCGCCAACATAGCTGGGCTTGGCATGGATCTGTATGAGTGGGGTGACCGAACTAAAAAACGATGGGCTTTTGATTATTATTCCGCCATTTGATGACCAACTTACAACGAGAGAGGTGAAAAATGTTCTTACAGCTGCACATTCTTACATCATATCCACCTTCAAACCTAAATAGAGATGACTTGGGCAGGCCCAAAACGGCAATCATGGGGGGCGTAAACAGACTGAGGATTTCCTCTCAGAGTCTGAAGAGAGCTTGGCGAACCTCCGCCGTTTTTGAGGAAGCTCTAAAAGGCCATATCGGAATTCGTACAAAGATGATGGGAGTTAAGGTATTCGAAAAACTCCTACAGATGGGGGTTAATAAGAACAATTCTAGTGACTGGACCAAAAAGATTGCAGAAGTTTTTGGCAAATTGTCTAAACCGTCAAAAACAGATGCCCTGGCGGAGTTCAAGATCCAACAGTTGGCACATTTCAGTCCCGAGGAAGAATCAGCAATATTTGAACTGGTTTCGGGTTTAGCTGTTGGAAACAAGGGGCCAACCGAGGATGAACTTAAGTTGCTGAAAAGAAACCATACTGCGGTTGACATAGCTTTGTTCGGTAGAATGCTTGCTACCAAGCCCGAGTTTAATGTTGAAGCATCCGCTCAGGTAGCTCATGCCATTACAACCCACAAAGTAGCTGTTGAGGATGATTTTTTTACAGCGGTGGATGACCTCAATCGTGGTGAGGAGGACATGGGGGCGGGTCACTTGGGCGAAACCGAGTTTGGCGCAGGTCTCTTTTACCTGTACGTTTGTATAGACTGTACCAGTCTTGCCGAAAACCTCTCTGGTGAAGTGACTATCGCTCAGCGGGCATTACAGGCATTAATTGAGGCATCGACTACGGTAGCGCCCACTGGCAAGCAAGCGACTTTTGCTTCACGGTCTTATGCCTCATACGTTTGTGCAGAGAAGGGTAGTCAACAGCCGCGTTCATTAGCTGTTTCTTTCCTGAACCCCGTGAAAGGCGACAACCTATTACATGAATCGATAAAAAGACTGGAAGAAACAAGAAATAACATTGACAGGGTTTACGGGGCTTGTGCGGATAAAACATTTTTTATGAATGCCCTCAGTGGTCAAGGTTCTCTACATGAATTGGTGGACTTTGCAAAAGGAACTTTACAATGAGAAACTTCCTGGTTTTTCGCTTATATGGCCCTATGTGTAGTTGGGGGGACATTGCAGTCGGTGGATTCAGGCCGTCCGTTTCGAGTCCATCCAGGTCCGCAATCATGGGGCTTCTTGGGGCTGCTCTCGGCATCAGAAGAGACCAGGAGGATGAATTATCGTCGCTTAACGCAAGGCTGGGTCTTGCTGTTGAGGTCCAATCCCACGGAACGCTCATGGTCGATTATCATACGGCACAATCTCCTCGAGGCGTTTCCGGCAACATATTTTTCTCGAGAAAACGTGAAATAGAGGCTGTTAAAGAAGATTCAAAGGCACAGGCAACCCTTTCACAGCGCGAGTATTATGTTGACGCAGTTTATAGGGTATACGCTTGGTTGAATTCTAATACTGATGAGCAGATGCTCTGGATGCTGTTGAACGCCCTCAAACGGCCGAGATTCCCACTTTTTCTTGGAAGAAAAAGCTGTCCACCGTCGTTACCTCTTGTCCCACAAATTCTCCGAGCACAAACGCTGAAACAGGTGATCGAAGAGGCTAAGTTTCCAGACGAAATGTGGTTGACCCATTTAAGTAATTCTGATGCTCATCGAATCTATTGGGATGAGTATCCAGAATCTGGATTGGATCCAACACATATAATTGTCAGACGGGATTCTCCCTTGAGCAGGCGCCCATGGCTATTTGCAGACAGATACATATCATTTTGCGTCATGGAAAAAGAGATTGTGGAGATGTAAAATGTTTATGAGTAAAATAGAACCCAAACTTGAAAACATGTCGGCTTCGCAGCTATTCAGGATAATTGGTGATACCCCTTATTCTGAGCATCAGACTTTATGGAACTTTTTTTCCACCGATGGGAAAGTCAATCGCGATTTCATCTATCGAACAGATTATCTTCCAAATGGGCCGAGTTATCTGGTGGTGTCAGGTACCACACCGTCAGGAACATCAAGTTCTTGGTCTGTTGAAACCAAGAAATACGAGCCGGTGTTAGTGAATGGAATGTGCCTTGATTTCAGGTTACGGGCCAATCCAACCATAACCAAGACATCGGGTCAAAACGGAAAATCTTCGCGACACGACGTTGTTATGGA
>CAITZA010000116.1 GCA_903896745.1 uncultured Desulfomonile sp.
CGCATAAAGTATTTCATAGGTTTTGACGTCTATGATCAGTATTAAACCCGATATGCTTTCAAATATCTGGCGAAGTCTGATGTAAGCGTTTTCCAGGTTGTCCTGAGCCTGCTTTTGTTCCGAAATGTCAGTCGAAATGCCTAAGAGGAACTGTGGCGTTCCGCTGGAGTCTGTAACAGGTATTTTTTTTGTTCGTAATATACGCTTACCCTTATGTCTGGTGTCTATTTCCTCCTCTACGATTTCTGTCAGTATGCCTTTCGATATGACCTCCCTGTCCTTTGCGGTAAAAAAATCGGCTTGTTCTTTTGGAAAGAAGTCATAGTCATTTTTCCCGAGCAAGTCTTCCCGGGAATAGCCCAAAAGATCTTCTCCCGCCCTGTTGAATCGGACAAAACGAAGGTCATCAACATCCTTGACGAAAATCATGTCAGGTATGTTTTCAATAATTTGTTCCAGAAAGTGTTGACTCTGTTCCAGTTCATCCTCAGCCTTTTTACGATCGGATATGTCATGTATGATAGAAAAAAGCAGGTTTGCTCCCTGAACGTCAATCGGCGAGGAATGAACTTCCACAATCCGTATTTCTCCACTAGCGAGCCGATGCTGAAAGATGAAATAGTTGTTGTGTTTCGTGAAGGCATTTTGCATCTGACGCTTGATTTCCCAGGGTTCCATAATGTTGATGTGGCTAATTTCCATGTTAAGGAGTTTTTCACGTTCATAACCGTAAAACTGCTCGGCGGAACGATTTGCATCCAGAATTTTCCCTGAGTGCGGGTCCACGAGAAGCATGACAGCGTGATGATTGTCGAATATGGCCTTGAAACGGTTTTCACTTTCTAGCAAGGCCTTTTCGACAGTCTTGCGATAATCAATGTCAGACATTGTGCCGACTACTCTTGATATAGCGCCCTCTTCGTCCCACTGGACGGCCTTTCCCTTGCCCAATACCCATTTCCAGCGCCCATCCTTTGTAAGAAGCCGATGTTCGGAGAGGAACATGAAGCTTCTACCCTTGATATGATCCTGCAATAACCTGATCGTAGACACGTGATCATCCGGATGGATTCTGGATTCCCATGTCTTGAAAGCCTGATCGAGTTCATTCTCGGAGTAACCCAGATTCCTGCTCCAACCAGGGCTAAAGTAAACACTGTTTGACTGAACATCCCAATCCCAAAGGCCTTCGTCCGTGGCATCCATTGCTAATTCAAATCTGGCTTCGCTCTCACACAACAACTTCTCCGCCCGACTACGGTCAAATTCCTTCCTGTCCCGCTCCAGCCTGTGAAAAAGCACTGGAGCGACCTGATGTCCGATCATCTCAAGGAGATGCGCATCCAGGGCGCCAAATCCTCCCGGTTTATTGGCAAGGTTTATAGAGCCAATAACAAGGTCATTAAAAATTACCGGCGTGACGATCACATTTGATATCTCAATGTGACCGTCAGGAACCGAAAAATCACCCTCGTTGCTTATAAGGGTCTTTTTATCCCGGATTGATTGCGCCCAAATACCGGTTAAGCTGATCTTCTTGAACAAGACGCCTTTTTCCGGGATGTTGCACTGTTCCCAGAATGCCTGTCTGCTGAGCGCCGGAGCAACAAATAAGCCGTCATCATCGAAATATCCAAAAAACCCAAACGCGCAATCCATAATCTTCAAAAGAAACTCAAGTAATTCTTCATACATCCGCTCATCCGGGAAAGTCAGCAGAATGGTGTTGATCTGGGCTCGAATTTCCAGTTCTTTAACAGACTTGCTGAGCGAATCCCTTGTACTGGCAAGTTCCTTATGTGACCTGCGAAGTTTGATGATTGCCACCGACAGCATCAGCACAATGCCTAAAAGAACCAGAACTGCCGTGATAGTTCCAACAGTCAGTGTCCTGTGTTGTTCGTAAAAAGATACAGGTTTGTTGATTATCACACTTGATTCTGGAAGATCCTTCAGATTAATACCGAACCTCTGGATTTGCGCAAAGTCGAACATCGGTCTGGAACCACCCGTCATATCTACGGGGATTCCGTCGGCATCCTCTCCTGCAAGTATTCTCAAGGCGATGTCTGCTACTCTTGCGCCGTGTGACACACCACTAATGAGCATTCCGCCAACAATTCCATGTCCCAGCCTCGTTTCATGCATGGCGTAGACAGGTTGAGAAGTGACTTCCGAGAGGATTTGAGTGCTCTGGGTAAGTGGCACGCTACGGCCAAGCCTGTCAGTGATAAAGGACAGTATCAGCCCCATTGAGTCCGATGAAAGCGACCGCATCCGGTTTACAGCCTCATCAAAACTTAAAGGTTCAGTAAATTGAACATCGATCCTGTCGGCAAATTTCGGGATCAACGACTCCATTTCCCTGCGCACAGCCAGAGCGCTGCTCATGTAGTCGTGAACGACGAGAACCCGCTTGACATGCGGATGGAGCTTAAGAGCTATTTCCAAAGTTTGTCTCATGTCCATAAGCTCGGCCACGCCAGTGATATTCGTCTGGTTTTCCAGCATAGATGGACTGAAATTGTTCACCCCTCCAAAAACGACGGGTTTTTCTCCGAAAAGCTCTTGTCTGTGTTGGAGTAAAAGCTCTAGAGCGGGGTTGTCGAGGGCTACGACCAGATCGATTTCATGATCCCTGTATTTTTCCCGCAGCATGTCTTTCATTCGTAATGTATGAATATTTTCGGGGTGCCTTTTTGAATCAAGGCTTTCTATCGATGGCTCAATTGTAGGATAAACTTCCCTGAGTCGAGCAATCAGGCCCTTCAGTTCTTCCGTAGACCAGTTATAACCATAATGATATGAATCCAATATGAGTATCTTTGGCGTAACATCCTGTGGAATTTTCTCCATCGAGGCAGCTGCGCCAGGAAACGGCCATATAAGGAATTGGCAAAGGAGAACAAATCCAGTAAGCGAGCGTAATCCATAACAGAGCATACGTCTTGCAATGGGAAGCCTATCCGAGATTACGGTCCCAATCATGATGACGTTCCTTTATGCAGTAGTCCTAATAATGTATTGGACCAGACAATAAAATCTTCTTGCGTGAATTTTGGTAAACGTTACAAATGTTTTTTCCTTCTCAACACGTAACCATTCTCCGATTCATAGACCATTTTACCGTCTACGAATGTTGCTTCAGGTTTGAGTCCCGATAAGTCCGCCGCCGATGACATTTTTGTCAAATCCTTGTTCCAGACGACAAAATCAGCTTTCTTTCCAACTTCAAGAGAGCCGATGTCATGTTCGTCAAACCCCGAATACGCAGCATTGATAGTATGGCATCTGAGCCCCTCCATGAAAGATATGCGCTCAGACGGGTCAAGTTGTTTTCCCTTTTCGGTCTTTCTGGACATGGCTGTCCTGACGCTATCAAGCGGCAGGTACGAAGGAAAGGCGGGAACATCAGCTCCGAAGCAGATCATTGCCCCTTCCTTGATAAATGTGGCTATTGGGGTAATCGTGTTCACGAGATTCCTGTCAGCTTTGGCCAGTAGTTCGTCCCCACGAACGGTTATCATTTCCGGCTGTGAACAGACCGGGACGCCATAATCCGCCGCCCTTCCTATTGAATCGAGGTTCCTGAAAGGGAAATGCTCCATCCGGTGACGTCTCCTGCGGCATTCAGCGGAATTTCCGCACACCTTCAGGAAACAGTCGAGTGTCATATCGACCGCCTTGTCTCCGACCGCATGCACGTCCACCTGATAGTCTGCGTCATGGATGGCTTTAATGATTGCTTCAAACTGATCCCTGGGATGCATGGGCTGAACGAGGTGTTCCCTGTTTTTGTCCAAGGGCTTATACATCAGTGGATAACCATCGATTGCCAGTTTGACTCCCTGCAGCCTCAACATGGGCGCCTGATAGCGTTTAACTTTCGATAAAAGAAGCTTGCATCGCTCGAGATTGGGTATATACGGGTAAACCCTTATCCTGATGGGTAACTCTGAGCGCTGTGCCATTTCAAGATAGGTCTGTGCCTTTTGGGCCGGAACAAAATTGTCATGAACACATGTTATCCCCTGTTCCGCGAAAAGCTTCATTGCCCAGGAAGCCGCTTCAATTTGCTCATGATCCTCCATCGGAGGGTTGTACACCGAGTAGATTGCGGGGTAATGGACCAGGATGCCATTGGGCAGTTTGTCCTTTCCTCTGAGATAAGCCGATCCGTACGGGTCCTTGAGATCCGCCTTCAGCAGATCCGCCTTTTTTAAAGCCATGGTGTTGGCTATACCAAACTGGCCGCTCCAGTGGATTATCAGTAGAGGGTTGTTCGGAACTGCGTCGTCCAGGTCGTGTCTCGTCGGAAAACGCCCTTCTCTGAAGTCCCTGAATCCCCGTCCCACTATCCATTCCCCTTTGGGTCTGCTGACAGCCGCTTTCGCAAGAACCTTCCGAAGGGTTTCAAAGGAATTTACCTGTGGCGGTCTGAGTATTACAAACTTGAGCTGCATCTGTCCGAAAGCTATCAGGTGACTATGAGCGTCAATCAGTCCGGGACTGACAGACTCCTGGTGAAGATCAAGAACCGTGGTTTTACTATCGATAAACTGAGACATCTCGTCATGGGAACCTATGCCCACTATGTTGGCCCCCTTGATTGCCATTGCCCGGGCAAGGGGTTTGTTATCGTCCATGGTTATGAGATTGCAGTTGGTCAGTATCATGTCTGCGCCTGAGCGCGGGGATGCAAATACCCTTGTTGCGCCAGCATCGGTCAAGGCGAGAAGTGGCGCGGTTGCCAGCGCCTTCAAAAACGAACGCCTGGATGTCAGGTCACAGGTTGTCATGCTTTCAGTCAATTTTTTCATGCTGAAAACCTCCGGCCACAGGAATTTATTCGCGGCTCATGTTATAATATCCGGAGAGTATCCTGGACGCTTCTTTTACCGGTGTGTTCCATGAGAAAGCGCTGCCTTCGCTTACTTCTGTGAGTGCGCTGAAAACTGAAATGTTTCCTAAAACGCAAAATGACACAATGCCCGATAGTGAGGCCGTTCAAATGTACAGAGTGATGATCCAGCCATCTGATTACGCAAATATTTCAAAGGCCGTTGAACGCGCCTTCGAGTTGTTTCCGGTTCAAATAAAGGCAAGAAAGGTTCTCATAAAACCTAATGTCTTGCGCTCTTCTGATGTCAATGAAGGAATCGTTACAAATCCTGCATTGCTCCGTGCTGTTGTGGAAAAGGTAGAGACATTGAAACCCGCTTCATTGATAGTAGGTGACAACCCAGGCTTGATGAGCTACGGGGCCAATGAGCAGAGTTTCGAAAAAACCGGTCTTATGGACGCAGCCAAAGACTATTACAGGAACATCGGCAATGAATCGGCAGAAATAAAGTTCAATCCAGAGTTCATGCCGTCTGTGAGCGTATCGCGAGCGGTCATGGACGCTGACGTCATAATCAGTTTACCAAAATTCAAGACTCATGGCCTAACGGTAATTACGGGCGCCATAAAAAATAGTTACGGAATAATGCCCGGCGCACAAAAAGCGGCGTTACACAAGGCTGCCGGTAATCCAGCCCGTTTTCACGACGTGATTGTCGATGTATTCATGATACGTCCTCCGGATTTGTTCATAGTAGACGCTGTAGTCGGGATGGAGGGGAACGGTCCGGCCAGTCCCGATCTTAGGGATATAGGCCTGACGCTTGCCTCGGACAACGCGGTAGCGCTCGATTCGGTAATTGCAACCCTCATGGGATGTGATCCCGCCCAATTACTTTTCTTGCAAAAAGCTAAAAAATCGGGCCTGGGCGACTATGATATGAATAAAATAGAGATAATTGGTCAGCTCAACCCTATTCCAAACTTCAAACTTCCACCCATGAGTGGCGACGCCATATTCAGCAACCTCACCATACAGGAGATCATGACCCAAAAAATTATGCTCCGGCCAAAGGTTGATGGCGATCTCTGCAGTGGTTGTGGCACATGTGTGGACCAGTGCCCGGTTTCGGCCCTGTCCATGGCCGATTCGCTTCCCCAGGTTGATCCCGAAAAATGCATAACCTGTTTCTGCTGCCAGGAGATGTGCCCCGAGCATGCAATAACACTGCGTTGACGTATGGCGTAATGGCGCAGGAGAACTTATAATATTGTTTGATTAAACACAAAGACAAAAAAAAGAGGTCAAACCATGAAAAAAATAACGAGACTCATACTGGTTCTGGTTGCCATAGGCGCCGTTATCAATACACCTTTGTCGATAGCCGATGACAACATGAACCTTCAGGATTTCGATCGAAACGCATGCTATTCCACTTGTGGTTGCGACGCAAGAGGCATGGAAGCGGCGTGTTTTAGTTGCAGACAGGAATGTGACAGAAAATTCTGGGCCGATTTTGACAGGGAAAATACCGAAGAAAAAGTCGGATCCATGGACGATGATAACAACTGAAAAGTCCCCGCGCCAGTTTGTGACCGCCAACTCCCTCTCCAGCGGTGGGGAAAATGGCGGTCGCTATCTGGAACGTTTTACAGTATGACCGGAATATTTCTCTCCCGAACACATTCCCTGACCTGCATGACACTCAGCGCTCTGTAATGAAAGGCCGAGGCCGGCGCCAGCCGTCAGAGGTATGCGGATGAAGCCCATTCAACAGGGTCTCCAGCGTCTATTATTTCAACAAAATAAATTCCCTGCGCTACGCGTCTGTTTTTAATGTCGAGACGCGGCATTATTTCTACTGGCTGCACTGGTTCTCTTGTAATTTTGTTTGCGCCGTCAGTCCGACCGTTACGGTATCGGGCGACTCAATGCACCGTCAAACCAGGCATAACCTTTATGGTAGCGGTTTGTCTCCGAAGGTCATTCCCATCCTGCAATCATGTTCCGGGTTCGAGTTCTTTCTCCTGTGGTTCCCTTGTTACCTGGCCGGTGGCTTTCCCTAAAAATTCGGGAAGTTCCAGACCAGCAACCCTTGCAAGTTCGTGCATCGGAGGCAGCACGCCCATGAATCTCTTGCCAAGATCGCTCAGACCGCCTTCTCTACCACCGTCCCAAACTATAACTTTTTCCAGTGGGAGGTTTTTCACTGCGTCTGCCTGAATATGGGCAATGTCCGCCAGTTTCTCGATTATCAACAGGGCTGCGGTGAGTTGCGTATCAGACTGGCAGGCCTCAACCAGGGCCTTGTATCCGAGAGCTTTTGAAGCCAGTTGTGATTTTACACCCTCGGCTTCAGCCTGCATTCTGGCGAGGACACCCTCGGCTTCACCTTTTGCGATGAGGACGCTTTTTTGACGTTGGGCCTCTGCTTCGAGAATGGCCTTTTGCTTTTCAGCCTCGGCAAAAACGACGACCTCAGCATTAAGACGAGCCTGCTCTCTCTGGGCGCGAGCCTCTTCTGCCTGGCGCTGAGCGTCCTGTTCTGCTACCCGTATGGATCCATCCGCCTGAACAAGGGCTACCTGGCCCTTGGCGCGGGCTTCCTCTTCGGCAACCTTGCGCGTAGCCTGTGAATTGGCGACCGAGGCGCTTGCCTGCGCTTCAATATCAACAGCCTCGGCCTCGAGCATGGAAACTTTTTGCCTTCTATCGCGAGCGGCTTCGGCTTCGCCTATCATGGCTTCCGAGTCAGCGGCGGCCAGGGCTTTTCTTCGATCCCTTTCGGCTTCCGCCTCGCCAACGGCCGCAGCGGCATTTGCAGCAGCTACCGCGGTTTTCTGGTCACGCTGTCTCTGGGCGACGCCAATTGTGCCGTTTTTTTCCTGCTCGGCCACATCGACCAACGCCTGATTGACCGCTTCGGCAGCCGCCTTGCGACCCAGCGCTCTTATATAACCGCTATCGTCCTCAATATCCTTGATGTTTACGTTGATGACGGAAAGTCCAATTTTTTCCAGCTCGACTGACAGTGATTCATTGACCTTGGTCATGAACGCCTGGCGGTCTCGATTGATTTCTTCAATTCGCATTGTGGCCATGACCTGACGCATTTGCCCAAGTATGACACTTTGAGCCTGAGCCTGCACTTCCTCTACACCCTGTCCGAGAAGCCTTATGGCCGCATTTTGCATAATGCCTTCCTCGGTGCTGACAGCTACTGTAACGGTGGTAGGAACTGTAACCCTGATATTTTCCTGGGAAAGCGCATTGTTCAGATCGATTGGAACGACAAAAGGTTCCAGTTCGAGCCATGCGTAATCCTGAAACAATGGCCAGACAAAGGCGGCGCCGCCGTGGATACATTTGGCCGCGCCCTTTCCGGTCTTACCATAAATGACAAGTATGCGGTTGGCGGGACACCGCTGGTATCGTGAGCTCAGCGCCCAGATAATAGAAATGAAAACAACACTTATTACAACGCTGATAGCAATAGCCGCAGTCATTTTAACAAACCTCCGTATTCCATGATTCTTTTACCTCTACGGTGTTCTGGTTATAAATGTTGACTACATTTACCTTCGTTCCCGCATTTATTGGAGATCCATCCGCACTGCGGGCGTTCATTAAGGTCATTACGCCCCTGATCATCAATCTCACCTTGCCGGCGCCATTTTGCGGGATGTTAATATAGACCGTTCCCTGTTCTCCGAGCGCCCATGCCGCTGAGACGTTTCCCTGTTCCTGCATGCCCAGGAGAAAGCGCAGTATCACCGAAACACCAACCATTGCAAGGCTCCCCCAGAGAAAGCTATATAGAATAGCCATCCAGGTCGAGGTTCCCTCAGCAAGATAAAGCGTTCCGGACCAGCTAAAAATGGTTGCAAATGCAAGGACTGACCTGACCGAAATCAGCGTGAACCCATCTGTGGAGAAATCATGAACTTCGTAATGAATCGGCGCGTTTAGATCGGCGTGAATTTCAGCTCCGCCCCAATGGCCGGCGTCATGAGAATCGACGCCAAGGAACGTCATTACTATCTGCCAGATGAACAGAAGTGTGAATATAATGGCCGAACAAACAAAAAACCTGTTTAATAACGATATACCCTCCCACCATGCTTCCATAACTCTTTTCACCCCCTAGCCCGACAGCGTTGCATTCCTGATGACAAGACAGAATGTGGCTGACACAATCATGGCAAAGACAATATGCGGAATAATTCCGGAGCTTCTTGCCAATCCGGAAACAGGCGCCGCTTCGCCGAGCCTGTAGATTGTTACAAGGGTCCACACAAGTCCAATCATAATGACAATGACCTGAAGTGAAAAAATCGTTTCAACCGGGATAATACTTCCGGTAGGCGCAGTAACGCCATGTATACCAAGATACCGGGCAAGCAACCCGATTATCTGAGGCCCGAGACTGAACAGATAATACGCGTGGAAGGCAAGGAATGACATACACGTTAGCGGCAGAAGCGCCAGCGCAAATCGTGA
>CAITZA010000117.1 GCA_903896745.1 uncultured Desulfomonile sp.
AGGCAATCACAACCGCACACTCCCTCCATGATGTATTCAGTCACGTCTGTCAGAATTTCACATGTGCGTGGTCGGGTCAACTTATTGTTATTGACTAAATTTCTATTCTGTATTTGGGAGACTATTTACTCAGGATATTTTGCCGTGTCCGGTTTGTGGAAGCAGGCCTTCTTCAAGGGTCAGGCATATGTGGCTTTGACCGAAACTTCGTAGCGGAATCGGGCGGTCGCGGAGTCTGCGCGAAAAGATCCCGAGACAGGCGCGGCGCCTGCCGGTGTTGGGCTTGCCGCTATCGCCACATGCCTGTCGGCCACCGCTAGTCCAAGGGTCGGATCAAAGCCACGCCATCCGGCCCCAGGAAGATAAATCTCCGCCCATGCATGCAAATCTCCGTCGTCACGTGTGGAAAAACCTTCCATGTATCCGCTCACAAAACGAGACGCCAGGCCCACTGAGCGACAGGCCTCCATAAACAGCACGGTCAGATCCCGACACGCTCCCTGTCCACGCTTCAACGTGACAGCCGGCTCAAAAGCATCTCCGTTTGGTCGAACCACTTTTTCAAAGCTGTTAGATATTTTAGCAGCAAGCCCGCAAAGGAATGCAACCGTCTCTCTGCCGGTCTCCAGAATGACCGCAGCCCCGAAATCGGCTGAAACCCGGTCATGAGCAATTTGTCCCAAATATGGGCCGAGTTGTTCCCTGATAGGTTCATGATAGGACGCTGGAACATTACAGGCGCCTTGTGATGTGATCATAAAATTGAACGGATTTGAAACCAGCGTTTCAACATTCGAGTTAACCGTGATACAAAGCCGCTGATGTTTGCCATCAAACCACAGCGTTGAGCATGAGTTTCCGTCGAGGTCCACGCAGTCAGCAACTCCGGCGGGTGTCGGCGAAACATCTAAACTGAAATCGATCAGTCTTTGTGAGCTATCGGATCGGGGCTTCATTCTCAAAATGTGAGGTTCTAGAAACACGTCCGTAGAATATTCATATGCAATGGAATGTCGAATATTTAAAAACAGTTTGGCCTCCAGCGATTCCTGGAAAAGTTGTTAGCGCGGGGATAACACTCTATCAAGCGGCGCGAACAGGCTTAAATAGAACATGTCACACGATCTGACTAATCCCGACGCGATTTGGCTGTTTTCTCCATCCCGTTTGTAGTCGCGCCCGGAGGGCCGGATGGAAGCTTGGATGTTATCATATCGACCCATTGGGAAGGGATGAGCCTCATGGACTTGAGAAGATGTTCCTGCCACCACAGTCCGACCGCCTCAAGGTCCTCACGTTCATAACGGTGTTCAACCATAGTGTGCGTGTCGCGTTTGTAGATCACCACGTCGATAGGATAATCCACATCGGTGGCGGCAACCCGTGTGGCGTTGAAAGCCAGATAGCCCATCTTCAGGGCCATCTCTATTGACGTTTCATAAGTGAGAAAGCGATCCAGCAAGGCCTTTCCGTAACTAGACTCCCCGATGCAAAAATATGGGGTTCCGTGTGAGACTTCGACCCAGTTGGCCTGCGGATAAAGAAGGTATAGCTTATGCTCCTTGTCTTTTTCTAGCTGTCCTCCGACAAGGGAATGCAGATTGAACATCAGGCCGCTTTCTTCCAGAGAAGCTTTATCTTCCCGAGCCACCCTCCTGATCTGCTCGGCCAGGGCATTCACAGCCTCGTAAAGCTTCGAGAAATTGTGGCCTCCTTCCTCAAGGACTTCTTCGAAGTAAGTCAGAGCCTTGTCTCTTACCGCTCTGAGCCCCGACGTCATAACGAACATCGAATGCCGTCCATACTGGTGTATGCTAACCTTGCGGGCCATTGTGCGTTCCACTCCGCTAGTGATACGTGTATCCGCAATGCCGACAATGCCATCCACAACCTTCATTGACACACAAAAGGTCATCTGAATCCTTTCTAGCACCGACCTATGGGAAGCTAAACCAACTATATTCCTGAAATACGATAACGCGCAAATTTAATGGGACTCATACTCATCAGGAGCCCCACGCTGTTACCGGCCGAAGAACCTTAAATAACGTCACTGAGCCGAATATGAATACGAATAAGGCCCTGGCAGAGGACGCATTGCAAAAAAAGTCTCAAAGATTGCATCGCCAACTTCATTCATCTTCATCTGGAAATGATCCAGGAACTCATGGACGCCTGAGACTATTACTGCCTGAGCGTCTGTAAAATTCAGGTCAACATTGAGCCGTCCGAGCTTTCGTTCCGCCAGATTACTATAGGTTCCCGACGCAGTCCCGCTAATAGCATGCAAAGAGTCCTCCGCTTTTTGCAAACAGTACCCTATGGCCCTAGGGAATTCGCGGTCAAAGATCAGGAAGTCTACAACCTGTCTTGGAGTTATCTGATGAAAGCGTTTTCGATACATTTCCAGACCGCTGGCAGATTTCAGAACAGCGGACCACTGAATATTGTCGTACGGTGTGCCGACGTACTCCACTTGGGGCAGAAGAAGGAAATATTTTACATCAAGAATACGCGAAGTCTTGTCAGCTCGTTCGATAAGTCTTCCCAAGCGGCTGAAATGCCAACCCTCACCGTGTGACATAGTGTCCATGGTTAGTCCCGTGAAGAGGTGGCTAGAACGCTTAACCTCATCGAAAAAGTCATGTGAACGATCAAGCGCCGAGCTATCCTGAGCCGCATCCTTGACCAGCAGGTAGAACTTGTTCACCTGTTCCCACATCTCCGAAGAAATTATTTCTCGTATGGAACGTGCATTCTCACGAGCCGAAATGAGACATGACAGTATGGAATTAGGATAGTCACTGTCGAATGTGAGAAACTGAATCACATTCTCCTGGCTGGCATCCCCGTATTTCCGGTTAAAAAGGTCAACGTCACCGGTCACCTTAACCAATGGTTTCCACTGCTCGTGCTGGAGCATTATCGAGTCCAGGACAAGCTGAAGATTTACATCCATGAAGCGAGCCACATTTTCGGCCCGCTCTATGTATCGGCACATCCAGTATATTGAGTCGGCTACACGGCTTAGCATTATTCATGATCCCCCAAACATTGAAATTAGCGCAAAACTTCCGGGCATATTCATGGAACAGCGTTCAGAACCCATGTGTCCTTGCTGCCGCCACCCTGAGATGAATTAACGACCAGGGATCCCTTCCTCAAGGCTACACGTGTCAGTCCGCCCGGCAGAACATAAATTGACTCTCCATAGAGAACATATGGACGAAGATCGACATGACGTCCCTCAAAATGATCGTCAACGATAGTCGGAACCCTTGAGAGGGCAACAGTGGGCTGGGCTATGTAGTTGCGAGGGTTCGCCGTTATAGCCGCAGCAAATTCATTCCGCTGCTCAGCGGTGGACTGTGTTCCTACCAGCATTCCATAACCTCCGGACTCATTGGCGGATTTAACCACAAGACTTTCAAGATTCTCGAGCACATATTCCCGTTCCTTATCCTCCCAGCAAACGTAAGTTGGGACATTTTGCAGTATAGGGTCTTCTCCCATGTAATATTTGATGATCTTGGGAACATAGGCGTAGACGACCTTGTCGTCGGCGATTCCTGTGCCGGGGGCATTGACCAGTCCCACTCGGCCGGCTCTATAAACCTCCATTATACCGGGTATGCCAAGAAAACTGTCAGGTCTGAAGACCATGGGGTCCAGGAAGTCATCGTCTATCCTTCTGTATATTACGTCAACACGCTCGAAACCCTTGGTGGTTCTCATTTGAACATAACCGTCGTTTACCACAAGGTCGCGACCTTCCACTAGTTCCACACCCATTTGCCGCGCAAGAAATGAGTGCTCAAAATAGGCCGAATTGTATATTCCAGGTGTCAGGACTACCGATCGGGGCGTATTGCGACCCACTGGGGCTGCATTCTGAATGGTTGCGAGAAGACGGTTTGGGTAATCCTCAACCGGACGTACATGGGACGTCTCAAAAAGTGAGGGAAAATTCCGTTTCAGCATTTGCCGGTTTTCGAGGACATAGGAAACCCCGGATGGACACCTCAGGTTATCCTCAAGCACATAAAAAGAGCCGTCCCGATCACGTACCAAATCCGTGCCGGTCACATGGCACCAGATACCTCCTGGAGGTGTAAGCCCCTGGCACTGTGGTCGGTAAGAAACCCCGGAAAAGATGATGTCTTCCGGAATGACCTTATCCCTGATAATGTGACGGTCATTGTAGACATCCTGAATAAATACGTTCAGGGCGTATATCCTCTGACGAAGACCACGCTCTATCACTTTCCAGTCGTGACTCTCCACTATTCTCGGAATGATGTCATAGGGCCATATCCGCTCTGTGCCCTGATCGCTACCATACACAGTGAATGTGATGCCCATCCTGTAAAGGGCCGATTCAGCGGCTTTTTGGCGTCTAAGAAGGTCCCCCTCCGGCAGGGACTCAATACGCTCTATTAATTGAGCTGCGCCGGGCCTTGGTTTACCATTCTCATCAAATAATTCATCATGAAAACCTTCAGTATCGTAACTGGAAAAATTCATTGCCGGACCCTCACGAAATTAGAAAACCTCAATAGGAATATGTCTTGATGATGCTCCAGAAACAGATGCGTTTCCATTTGCCTGATAAACGAGTGAACTTAGAAAGTCATGATGCAATACATGTGCCACAAGGCGTAATGAATCCGGCGCCAATACTTTCAGTCAACCGTTACGATGAGGCTATGGTCTCCTGGAAAGGATTCAGGTGAATTAACAGTAAGTTAGGTTATGCAATGAGGGCTTGAGGCTTAAGTGACGGATGTTCAAGACTGCAAGATCCGGAAGGATACAAAAATGACAAAGAGGAACCATTAATGGCAAAAACCTACATTAATGTAGCGAAAGGAAGGGTTATTTTGACAGCAGTGCATACGAATGGTCTTACGATTTCGGTCGTTCGGAACGTCCTCATTGAGGGCCTAGTTGAGGGTTGCCGGTGTGATGCGGGTCTTCTCGGCCCAAATTTCAGATGGCATACCCAGTATGAGCTCGTTCATGACCGGAGCGCTGCCTTTGTCATGACGGCCTCACCAATCTTGCCGGGGGCCGTGATCACAACTTGAAAGTTTCTATCAGGTATCCCATGTATCTGGATTTTACCTGTCTAGTGGCCAATATCTGTTTCAGGGGCGGAAGCTTGAGTATGACTCCAATTACCGCTGCAAGGGCTCTATGATTCCACATGACCCTATTATCAAATATCAGATGTTGAAGTTTACCCCGCTCTATGGCCATCATTACCGACTTGTGGACAGAGTTGACAGGAGTAATGACGCGTTTTTTCCTGACCTTTAGGGTAATACTTTTTTCCGTGCAAGAGCGAACGCAGACTCCACACCCAAGACAAATATCCTTGTTTACCACAGCTTTTTTCTTTTTGGTCTGATGCGGGTCATTGGCTGAGACCAGTCCGATAGCTTCAACCGGACACGCTGATACACATTTACCACATCCGTTACAGGCGGAAACATCTACAACCGGAAGATAGTTAGAGGTATGCACTGGGTGTAACAACCCGAACTTGCGGGCGGCGATCATCGCTTCACAACAGCATCCACAGCAATTGCAAATAAAGTTGACATTTTTACGGGTATTTTCTCCAAACTGAACCAACCCTCGCTCATAAGCCTCTTGCAGGAGGTCAAGGCTTTCAGAAACATCTACTTGCCGGGCATACCCATTTCTTATCAAAGATCTGGCTGTGGTATTGAACGTCATGCAGATGTCCATGGGCGCTTCGCAGTTTCTATCAACATGGAGCATTTTGTGCCGGCAGTAACACATGCTGATTCCTCTATGTGACGCTGTCTTTATGACCTCACTGGCCCGTTCGTAATCCAGCGCCTGTACTCCCAAGTCAGAGGCCAACACAGGTTCTTGCACAAAAACTCTGCCAAGCTGGGTTTCTCCATTTGCGAAGAGGTTTAGAATGAATTCCTCCTCAACGTTCATATATTGATAAAATAGTTGGCCAAGAAGTCGCTGATCGATGTCTCCGCGAGTCCTCATCATGGAAAATTCAAAAAAGCCGGCCATCGGAGGAGGAAGAACATAGATTGTCTTACTGTCGTCTTCCATATCAACCAACAATGCCCTTCCGGCCAGTTCATCGAGGACCTTTAACGCATCACCAAGCCCCATTTTCCACGCCACAGCCGCTTGCTCCGCAGTAAAAGGCTTTATAGGAAGCAGCGCAATCAATTCAGCTTCCCTTTCACTTAGAAGAATTTTGAGAATTTTGTATAGGGTTTCAGAAGGCGGCGCTCCCTGAGGAAAACGATTCAGGCGATCGACCAGTTCCGAATATGCTGACCTGTTAGTAACATGAGACATCTTGACGCCCCCTATAGCTCAAGGTATTGTTTCCTTCGAACAATCAATAACACTGCGCTATTGTGACTTGCAAGATTCCGAGCCAGAAAAATGATACCGTTTTGACAACAACCGTGCTTACTCCAAACAGTCCCCTTACTTGCAGATAAGAACACGACGATTTGTTATTGTGAAAATTGGTGTCCTATTGCTTTGTACCTTCGGGCCACATGATCGCCGGGCGCATTGTGGCCTCGGCTATTGAAGGCCTACGCCACGTTTGATGCGTGTGAGATCGTTCCATGGCGCCTGTTTCCTGATCATCACAAGGTGCCTGATTAATCAAGAAATAGGTCTTTTCACGCTGCGTCCGTTTGGTTTGTTAATCAACCCATTTCAATACATCGCGGATTATAGACCACCGTGGAACTTTTCGTTCCGGAGTCCTTCCTAAAATCCAGTAGTCAAACTGCCTGTTCAGCTCTTCATTTGTCTTCTCAAGACTCAGCCAATGGTTAAGATAACTGAGAAATTTATCATCACCAGGAGTGATCGGAATGGGGTAGGCCAATTCGTAAACGAAAAGGTTCGGCTCCGGGACCACGACCCCGTAAACAGGATAAAGCAATGCCCATGCCTTGCCTATCTTGTCTGATGTTAACAACGCGTCAGCGAGGTCCTCTTTGTCAAAAAAAGTCTTAACGTTGTCCAGCTCAATAATTTCGGCATTGGGGAGGCTGATTGATATCTTTTTACGTTCCTTGGCTGAATTTTCAGGGGTTACAGCAATTTTGAGACCCTTTATCAATTTGATATTCGCAATCTTTTGAAATTGCTTTTTCCTGTGATCCTTGACTATGAGAGCGGATTTCATATCCATATAAGGTTGTGTGAAGTTCAGTTGGCCAAGTTCATCAAGTCTTATGGGAAAGGCGGACATCACTATGTCGCAAATCCCCTTTTCAAGGCAATCCCTGACTTGACTTCTGTCCAAATGAATGAAATCGATAGAAACACCAAGATTTTTTGCCAATCGATGCGCGAAATAGATGTCGTAACCGACAAGTTGTCCCATGGAGTTGAAGAAGGAAAATGGTAGGGCTTGATCGTCGAAACCTATCTTGATCCTACCTCTATCCTGAATTCTGGTCACAATATTTTTTTGCAATTCATCTTGAGTTGGGGCTAATTCGGAAGTAACAAGCGGGTCCATGAATATTCGGAATGGAGACTGGTGCCTTATCTCCATGTTCAGAAGGATTTGGTCCTCATAATAAGTATTGCCGACTGTCTTGCTCAATCCTATTCGGGCAAGGGTTATTGAAGTGATCATCAGAAGAGCTGTAACGAAAATGATCGAAGAAATTCGTCGAAAACTGATAACAGGTTTGCTCAGGATGATAAACGATGCTATCAAGGTTAGAGTGAACATGCTCATTGTCTGAAGGAGCACCTTGAACCGCCTGGTGACTACATCGGACATGATGTACAAGTCAAAGTAAGAACTGGGTAACTCCATGTACTCCAGCAGAAAAGGAATGCCTACCTTTGGAGAGCCAAACAAGCTCATAACACCTGCCAACGCCAACTCTAACTGCCTCCCGAACCCTAACGAACTGTTGACATACCAGGCTACAAACAAAATAAATAATATTTCAATCAACTTGCCAACACTCGGAAAGCTATAGGCCAAAGGAAGGACGCTATCGATCACATTGCCACATTTTTTTTCTCGCTCAGCCAGTTTTTCGAATAATCTCTTTAGGCTGTCAGCTATAACCGCAAGCACTACGAAATTGTTGCCTGTTGAAAAACCCAGAACCAAGGCGTCTTTGGAAGATCGAAGAACATCCCTGAATGTGAAGGAAGTGAAGCACGTTACCAGCACCGGAAGAACCCAGAACACCAATATGCCGGAAGCGACAAGATAGCAGACGAAATAAACCTGTAACCTTTGGAGTTGTTCGACAGATATTGTGCCGACGGCAGAAGCGGTTAAGGCAAAAACACCTATCGGCGCAGTATTAATGACACATTTCATCATGTTGTTTAGGGCTTTGGAAAGGATCGACAGCATATTCAGAAATGGTTCCCGATTTCTAACTTTCAGCAGGGCTACACCTAGAAATACACAGAAGAAAACAATTGCAGGGATCAAATTGTCAGATAGGGCGTCAAAAATATTTGACGGGATGTAGTAATCCAACAAGTCTACCTTGTCCATGCGACCGGGCTTGGAAACTGCAAAAAATGATGAGCTACCGGACTCAGGAAAAGAAAGGCTGAATCCAAAAGTTACGGCTAGGGCTATGCCCCAAAACAAAACTAATATGGCGCCTCCCTTAATCGCAACAAGTTTGGCATCCTCTACGGAAAGTGATCCTACACCATGAATGAGCGATACTACCATGTATGGCAGAACACCCATCTGGAGAAGTTTTATGAATGCCTTCCCCAAGAAATCCAGAGGGGCGCAAAGTTCTCCGAAAAAGAGACCGCACACGACTCCAAGGCCGAGTCCAATGAAAATCCAGGCAGAAAAGCTTATTTTTGACAGCCTAACTAACATGTTATAACTCTTATGAATACATTTTATATGAATTCGGGATTTTAATGAAATAGTTTGTGGCAACATTCCAAATGTTTCTGGGAACGTGTTCGATAGCCAAATTGGCAAAGCTGTGGAACGCTGGCGTTGATATATGGAATGAAGCGCTGAATGCCGAATTCATTACGACATTTGTTATAATGCCGCTGAACGTCATATCTGTGCGGCTGGGTCAGAAAGTAGCCGTCGCAGAATTAACTGGGCCACAAATTTCATAAAAAATGTTTACGTACGCTCGCAAGGAATGTTTAGGAAAAAGTTGCGTCGTCCAGGCCATCCCGACGCTAATACCATATTCAGCAGAATTTTTGGGGAAATCCACACCAGGAATGCAACATACATCATGGCCAATAGATATCAATCGTGTAACACACAGGTGGCAACTATTGTACAGTCTCTGAAAGAACTAGAAATAATGATGCGCCCCAAATACATTTATTAGGGCGCCGAACAAAAGTCGGGAGAGAAATTTCCGGCAGAGCATAGGCCGGGAAGTCTCTCCAGGTGATGCGGCACAAAACTGTAATCTGTGACAGTTGGTTTATACCGGGTAAAAACTAGCCAATAAAAAACGTCACCGATTCATGTTACTCATCCAGAAACCTAGGGGTTCGTTTTTCAAAAAATGCGTTGACCCCTTCCGGAAAATCCTTTCCGCGATAGGCGTCTCTACGTAACTGCTGGATCTCTTCGAAGTCATCCGGTGTGAGGGCGGGACCAGATGTCAGTTTACGAAGCTCGGCCTTTAGCACGCGAACAACCTTGGGAGCGCGCGAAGCTATTGCTTTAGCTATGCCATAGGTCGTCTGTTCCAACTTGTCATGATCCACCAGCCTGTTGAGCAATCCGAATCTGAAGGCTTCCTCCGCTGAGATCGGATCTGCGGTGAAGAGCATTTCCTTGATGATATGCAACGGTAGCACCCCGAGGAAATGGGTAAGGCCTGCGGCGTTATAGGGAAGGCCGATCTTAGCTGGAGTAATAGCGAACGTGGCTGTGCCGGTTCCAACCAGAATGTCGCAAGTCATTGCAAGATCACAGGAGCCTCCCCAGACGCTTCCTTCTATCATACCCATTACCGGCGAAGGAAATGATCGCACCTTGTGAAGCAGTTGTTCAAAAGCCACATTCCAGGTAATTGGATCCTGGCCATCGATTGGAATTTCTTTCATGTTATGCCCTGCCGACCACACCTTGGCCTTGGGGTAGGCCCGAAGAATGATCACTCGGACTGCCTGCTTCTCAAGTTCATCAAAAGCCTTGAGAACTCCGGCGACTAACTCGGAACTCAGGCAATTGAGCTGATGCGGGTTGTTCATGGTCACAATGCCGATGTTTCCGTCCCTGATTTCCGCGAGAACAATAGAATCGGGGCCATGCAAAGAGGCGTCGTCCATGTTGACGTTTTCCTTTCCGGTATAAGAAAATCCAGCCACTTTGGGCTAAACTGGATACATAAATTAATTTTGTGGAACAGGCCACTCCATTATCGGCACAGCGCTGACGCTGTTTTTGGGACTGCCTTCAAGAACTCTGTCGCTATAGGCGACGTAAACCAGAACATTCCGCTTGCGGTCGAAGAAGCGCACGACATGAAGTTTCTTGAACAAAAGGCTACGATGTTCCCCGAAAACAGCCTCGCCATCCTTGAGTTCGCCCACAATCTTGATAGGGCCGACCTGACGACAGGCGATGGTGGCGTCACTGGTGTCCTCGGCAACCCCGAGTTGACCCTTGACTCCACCTGTTTCCGCACGGGCTATATAGCACACCACACCCTGAACTTTCGGGTCCTCGAAGCTGTCTATTACTATTTTGTCATTTGGGCCGAGCCATCGGAAATTTGTACTCACTGAGCCGGTTGTCCCTCTTTCAGGTCGGCTCAGAATCCACCATCCACACGCCAGGATTACTACAAGAACAACTCCGCCGACAATGATTCCAATTCTTTTCATGACAATTCCGTTTCCTCCTTTAACTATTGGGCGCCTACAAAATCCATCGATCCCGTTCCTTCAAGACCGAAAATCCGTCCACAATCGATGATATACTATCTCAGGTGTGAGCATCCTTTCAGTGGTTATCAAACTTGCCTCAAGCTTCTAATCCTCATCCAGAGCTTTTCTGACTGAGCTTAATAATTCCTGCATCTCGAAAGGTTTTTGGACGAAACCTTTGGCGCCTGTTTCAATTACATTGGTTGCTTGGGCATCAACATAAAACCCACTGGCTACGAGAGCCTTAACCTTGGGATTGATCCTGAGCAGTTCCATGAGACATTCCTTGCCACCCATGAGTGGCATGATAAGATCTAAAATTACTAGCGAGATTTTATCCGCCGATTTTGAATATATGTCCAGGGCTTCGTAACCATTTCCTGCTTTCAGCGCCGTGTAGCCACTTCGTTCAAGAACTCTGGAGCCAAATTCTCTTATCAACTCGTCGTCGTCAACCAGGAGTATAGTCTCCGATCCGATAGCAGTTTGGTCGTCTGTTTTATCAATTTCGGGTGTTTCTTCGTGCAGAACCGCAGGTAGATACAACCTGAAGGTTGTTCCCAGTCCGGGTTGGCTATAACAGGTAATGTGGCCACCGTGTCCCTTGACTATGCCGTAAACCATTGCTAATCCGAGTCCTGTGCCTTCAGCCGGCCCCTTGGTAGTGTAGAAAGGCTCAAATATGTGATCTACCACATCCTTATCCATCCCGAACCCGGTGTCTGAAACTTCCAGAACAACATATTGCCCGGGTTGCACACCTATTTGTGTCTGACAGTAATCCATGTCCAGGAATACGTTACGAGTTATAATGGTCAGCTTTCCTCCTTCCGGCATGGCGTCTCTTGAGTTAACCGCCAGATTAAGGAGAGCCTGCTCTATTTGTCCGGGATCTGCATTAATGGATTCGAGGTTTTCTCCTAGCCGAAGCTCAATGTCCACCATCTTGGGAATGGTGCGCCCAAGAAGTTTTTGAGCGTCAATTAACAAGCCGTTCAGGTCGATTGGACGAGGGTTTGTAGCCATCTTCCTGCTAAATGTAAGGATTTGTCGTACCAGCTCAGCTCCCCTCTTGGCTGCGTGGTGTATTGACTTGAGATCCTTGGATTCCCTACTGCTGCGGCTTTGTTCCATGAGCAAAATTTCAGTGTATCCAAGAATTACCTGCAGCAGGTTGTTGAAATCGTGAGCAATGCCGCCGGCCAATGTTCCGATTGATTCCATTTTCTGGGCTTGAATTAGTTGTTTTTGGAGCAGGATTTCGTCAGTAACGTCTCTTGTCACACCGACATAGTTAACGATTTTTCCGCCGGAGTCGAATACCGGAGAAATGGTGGCGTCCTCTATGAATGATCTGCCGTTTTTTGTCTTGCATTCTATCCTCCCTTTCCAGACCCTTCCTCCTGTGACAGTTTTATGTCTGGTTTCCACGGTAGATTGTTGGTATTCGGAGATTTCCCACATCCCGGTACTGTTTCCTATGGCTTCGCCTTTCGAGTAGCCTGAAATGGTTTCGAACGCAGGGTTTACATATTGTATCCTTCCTGCGGTATCGGTTATCACAACCGCTTCAGCTGCCTGCTCCACAGCAGTTGAAAGTCTCAGCCGCGCCTCTTCCTCTTTCCTGCGATCATGGACATCGTTAATCATTACCAGCGCAGCAGGTCTGCCCTCCCAGTCAATCAAGCCCGCCGCGATTTCGTGCCATCTCGCGTTTCCATTTTTTCCTACCAACCTAAGGAAGTAGCGGCTGGGAGGTTGTTCCCCCGCAAGTCGTTTGCGGTGTCTGTCAGTTGCCATCTGTTGATCGCCTGGATGAATGAATTCAGCAAAAGTTTTGCCAAGCAGTTCCTTCTTGTCATATCCCAGCATCCCGGCCAGCCGGGAGTTCACAAAACATACACGATCGTCTTGGGCGACGAGGATTCCGTCACTCGCGTTTTCAACTACAACCCGGTATTTTCCCTCGGATTGTCTCAAGGCGTTTTCAGATCTCCTTCTTTCGGACAAATCCTCGACGATTGCGATGCCCCCGGAGGCGGTCCCATCTACCCTAACCAGACCCCTGAAATGGGCCCTTACAGGAGTGGTTTTTCTCGTGGTTACGGATGAGTAGTCACCTTCGTATATTCCTAGGCCGTTGGTTAGAGCATTCCTTACAGAGTCGATAACCTGTTTGTCCTTCAAATCGGATAAGGTGTTTAATCCTAGCAGTTTTTCCTTTGATGAACCTATAATTGAAACGAATGCTTCATTGCAGTCAGTAATAACGCCAGTTTCGTCGAAATGATAAATACCGATCGGAGCATGTTCGAATATTGTGCGATACTTTTCTTCTGATCTGAGCAGTTTGGTTTCCCAAGTCTTTTGTTCCGTAACGTCACGACCCACTGCGTAAATCAGTTTTTCCTGTGGCACGGAGAAAAAGTTCCATGATAAACACTTGTAGGAACCATCCTTGCAAAGGTAACGATTCTCAAAATCACAAACGGCTTTTGAGTCTATAAGCGCTGACCTTAAATTGTCGGTTGCTTCCCGATCTTCGGGATGAACGAATTCTGTCCAGGATTTCTCGAGCAACTCTTCTGTTGACCACCCGAGAATGTTGCTGCCTGCAGGATTGATTTGCCTGAAGTATCCGTCAAACCCAACGACGCAAAGCACATCAACAACAAGATTGAACAACCGGGTACGTTCCTCCTCAAGCGCCCTAAGTTGTGAGACGTCCCTGATGGTCATGCTGGTTCTTGGCTCGCCTTTGGCGTTAATGAATATCGAACTGGACACTTCACCCAGGAACACAGAACCGTCTTTTCGCCTGAAATGCAGTTCTCCTGAGGCTTTTCCCCTGAGCCTTCTCTCTTCCAGCAGGACGGGCAATGAGGGGTCCGTTGTATCCAAGAGGCCTTCTCTTCCTGCAGAGACAATTTCTTTCTCGTCGTATCCGAACATGCCGCATGCCTGCGCATTCGCCTTAAAAATTTGACCGTCAGGCGCTGTGAGTAGAATGGCGTCAAAACTGTTTTCAAACAGTGAGCGGAAATTATCCTCACTCTCCTGAAGCAATTTTCTATCCTGTTCGTGTTGTTTTTGCAGACGTTTCCTGTCAATAGCCGACTGAATTGTCACAGGGAGCCGTTTAGCGTGTGGCGGACTCTTGATTACGTAATCTGTAGCGCCTTTCTTCATAGCCTCCACGGCAATTTCCTCTGAGCCGGTTCCGGTAAATATCACGACAGGAATATCGGGGTTTTTTGCCCTCACTGCCTCGATAACCTGCAATCCTTCAAATCCCAGTATGTTGAAATCGCTTAGGACAACATCGTAAATGCCTTCATCCAGTCTATTTTCGAATTCCAGTCTTGAAGTCGCTTCGGTCATGACGAAATCAGACCGTTCTATTTCCAGTATATCCCGAACCAACTGACGATCGAATGGTGAGTCATCAACGTATAAGACATGGAATGGGGGAGTCATGTGAAATTTCCTTCGGTTTGGTTCAGCATGTGATGAATACGTAACTCATATATACCAGACTCTGCAACCGTTTCAGGCGCCAGGTGGGCCGACGTTCAAAGTCAACCAATATTCTCCAACCTGGTCCATTACCTTGAGGAATCCCTCGAAAGAGACAGGTTTCTTAAGGTAGCTGTTAGCGCCGGAGTCGTAACTCAGCGCGAGATCAGTCTCTTCCTCCGAGGACGTCAGGATAATCACGGGCAATCTCTTGAGGCCCGGAGCCTCCTTGATACGCCGTAGCACCTCATGTCCGTCGATTCCCGGCAAATTCAGGTCCAAAAGTATCAGGTCCGGCATAGGGTATTCTTCTCGGTTAGCGTAAACACCCTTGCCAAAGATATAATCAAGAGCTTCACGACCGTTTCGAGCTACGTGAACGGTGTTGCCAAGGTGAATTTCACGAAAGGCGTCAAGCGTTAATTCTATGTCGAACCTGTTGTCTTCTACCAAAAGGATATGCGCTGCTCTAGACATTGTTCTGCCCCACCTGATCCGGCATCCCTGCCCGAACTAGTTTTACAAAGAAACGGCTTCCAAGTCCTTCTCCGGATTCTACCCACACTTCACCATTCATCAAGCTCGCTGATCTTTTTACAATCGCAAGCCCGATGCCTGTACCTGGATAATCATCCTGACCGTGAAGGCGTTGAAACATGTTGAATATTTTCTGATGATATTCGGGTGGAATTCCGATGCCGTTGTCGCTTACTTCGACAACCACATGCGTATCAGTTGAGACGCCGCCGATTTGAATCAGCGGTGTTCGTTCAGAGGTACGGTACGTCAGGGAATTTTCCAGCAGGTTGGTAAAAATTTGTTCCAGGAGGGTAAGGTCACCGTGTACCGGTGGCATATCTCGTGATATTGTTATTTTAGAGCCAGAATCGGCTATTCGGTCAGCAAGGGTCTTAACCGCTCGTTCAATCGGAACAAGCAGGTTTATAGCCTGAAGGTTTATGACCCGATGCCCCAGGCGGGAATACCGCAGCAAATCCTCAATGAGTCGGTCCATCTGTCCGCTTGCTTCCACTATGTTGTGAAAATAGCGTTGCCCCTCCTCATTCAGGAAGGTCCTATGCCGACGTGCGATAATTTCAGAAAAACCACTGATTGCCCTAAGGGGTGCACGCAGGTCGTGAGATACCGAATAGGAAAATGATTCAAGATCCTTGTTGGCCTGTTCCAGTTCGGCTGTTCGCTCTCTTACCCGTTGTTCAAGGGATTCGTTGAGCTTCCTGATTAACTCCTCCGCCTTTTTCCGCTCCGTGACATCAGCGGCAATGCTCATGACGATTCTGCGTCCATCCGGTAATCGTCCGAGGGGAGCCGAGCTAAAATCCCAGACTCGTATAGCGCCGTCTTTGGTCCGGATGTGGCGATCTCCTTCCTCTACTCGGAGATCCAGTTCGTAAAGCCCTTCGATGTCAAATCCAGCCAATTGGTTTCTCTCACCGCAAGCTCTTAGGGTCCAGTCGGTAGTGGTCGAAATTTCCTCAGCATTGTAACCGGAAATCTGGAGCCATGACTGATTGACCTCAATCACTTCGCCGTCTTCGGCGTAAAGCATGATAGGGAAGGGCGAGTACATTATGGCCCGTCGGAATCGCTCCTCACTTGCTTTGAGTGATTCCTCCGCATGTTTTCGGAGTGTCAGGTCTCGTACGATAGCTATGTAGGTTTCGTCATCGAGTTTGCAAGCGCTTACTTCTCCGGGGAAAGTTGAGCCGTCTTTTCTCAAATGCCTCCATTCGGCGAGATGAGGCTCACCGTCCATCATTCTTTGTGGCTCAGTTAGCAGACGATACAGTTCTTCCGGCGCAAGAACGTCCGCCACACTCATCAGCGAGAGTTCTTCGAGAGTATAGCCGAGAATTTCAAGTCCCCGGGAATTTGCATCAACATACCGATTGTCGGCCGTAATAACAAAGATACCGTCACTGGCCTGATCGAAAATGTTTCGAACGCGCGCCTCGCTTTTACGAAGAGCATCTTCAGCCTGTTTGTGGGCGGTTACGTCGTAAGCGGTACCCTGAACTCCAATAATATTAGCCAGTTCGTCTTTTACCGGCTTGGCGCTGAAGACGAGATAGATCTCATTTCCTAACTTATCAATCAAGCCGGTTTCTGCCCTTGTAACAACTTCTCCCTCCATTAGTTTCCGAAAAATCGATATGGAAAATGCAGACGCATCCGGCTCCTGGAATTCTGAAAAGCGTTTTCCAAGCATTTGATCCGGAGCATACCCAAGAGATTCTTGCCAAGCGGGATTCAAATAGACGAACCTGCCATCGGCGTCGCACTTCCAGATAAGATCCTGAGATGTCTCCACAAGGTCTTGGTATAGAGCTTCTGATTTTCTCAAGTCCCGCTCGGCTGTTTGTTTTTTTTCGACATTGCGGGCCGACATGATGCCAAATCCGACATTGTCAGCCATCTTGATGAGCAAACGAACCTCATCTTCATCAAAAGCATCCTCATGGCCCGAATAAATGTTGAAAGCTCCGATTGTGGTTCCAGCTACGCCAAGAGGGATCGCAATTGAGGATTGATACCCCAGTTGTAAGGCAGCATCGCGCCATAGCATGAATTCAGGGTTAGTTCTGATATGTCTCATTACGGACGTCTTGCCGGTTCGAATGGTTTTGCCGGTGGGGCCATTCCCGCGTTCAGAGTCATTCCAGGTAATGTTCACTGTGTCCAGATAACCGCTTTCATAGCCGGCCTGCGCCACCGGCCTGACGGACTTGGCCTCATCATGCTCGGCCAGTCCGATCCACGCCATCAGATAGCCTCCATTGGCGACTGCGATACGGCACACCTCCTGAAGCAGATCAATCTCGCTGTATGCCCTGGCGACCGCTTCATTACACATGCTGAGCAGTAAGAGACTACGGTTGGCTATTTCCAGTTTTCGCTGAGCCTGCTCGTGTACTGCTATCTCTGACAGAAGTCGTTCATTCAGTTCTCGTAAAACTTCCTCTGTCCGTTTGCGCTCGGTGATGTCGTCAAAGACCCCTAGCAGGGCATAAGGCTCGCCCTTGTCATCAGTCAACGGCAACTTTGAAGTGCTGACCCAGATCCGATTTCCGTCAGCGAGACGAACCTGCTCTATAATGTCACGTTTTGAGCGGTTAAGGGTGATTACTTCCCGGTCATCCGCACGGTATGCGTCTGCTTCCTCCCGAGTCCAGGGAAGGTCATAGTCAGTTTTCCCTACAATGTCTTCGGGAGTCTTAACCCCGGCCACTGTTGCGAAGTTTCTGTTGCAACCCAGATATACGCTATTACGATCTTTCCAGAAAATCGACTGCGGAGCGGCATCGAGGATAGCGTCTACCTTTGTCCGGCTTTTTTTCAGTGCCTCCTCGGTTATTTTAAGATCATTTGTGTCAAGCGTGATCCCAGCCATTCGAAGCGGTTTTTCTGCCCCGTTTCGCTCAACCACCTTCCCGCTATCCAGAATCCATTTCCATTCCCCCGATTTGGTTAGCATACGGTGTTCGCATCTAAAGAGGTCTGTCCCTCCCTCGAGATGAGCATTCCAGACCTCCATGACATGGGGCAGGTCATCAGGGTGGACACGAGACTTCCAGAAACTGAAAGTAGATTGAATCTCAGCCAGGGAATATCCTATTATATTTGCCCAACGTTCGTTGAAGAAGACATCTCCGGTCTGAACGTTGCAGTTCCATAAGCCTATCTGGGCGCCTTGAACCGCAATCTGGTATCGCTGAGAATTTTCCCGTTCAAGGATTTCCTCCCGACTGCGAACAAGTTTTCTATGGGCAAGAAACAAACCAGAGAGAAATAAAGTCACCAACACAAAATTTAGCGTAAACAGGTTAATTCGCCGAGTTGTAACTTGCCGTTCCAGAGTTTCCTCCCTGTGAACAAGGAGAGCCTCTTCCCGATTCCTGATCTCTAGGCATAGAGAGCGCGCCTCGTCCATCAATCGTTTGCCATTATCCTCAAGGACTATCTTGGAAGCGGCATCAAATCCGGAGTTTTTTCTCACCGAAATTGTTTGCTGCAATTCAGAGAACTTGTCTCTAATGAGGTTATCCAACTTCGTGACAAGTTCACGCTGACCGGGATTATCTGAGACCAACTCCTGAAGTTGACTTATTTCAGCCCCGATTTTAGGGATTGCTCCATAATATGGTTTCAGGTAATCGAGTCTCCCAGTGATAAGGTAGCCGCGCTTTCCCATTTCAGCGTCCTGCAGGGACAATTGGATGTCCTGAAGATTTTTAATAACTTGATAGGTATGTTCCACCCACTTGCGAGATTGAACCGAACGCTTCTCGTTGTAATATGACATAAAAGTGACAACTACAATCAGTGTCAACCCTACTGCGAGTCCAACTCCAAATTTAACCCTTTCCTGTAAATAAATCATGATACGCCTGCGCTTTAATACCTCAAAAGTGAAGGCTGAATTGCCTGTTACCGCAATAGTTTACAGGAGAGTCTGAGAAAATGCAAAACGACCGTTATTTGAAACATTTTGTGGCGTCGGTGAATTCCTGATAGCCACGCGATGTCCGTGGTTAACGAGCTGTATTAAATTTACTAGTTCGGCATTTCTGCAAATATTTACCCGCATTGACAAATTCGTGCGGTTATTGAAGGGTTTTCATGATATTAGAATTATTCTCCGGTCTTGCGCGCCGAGAGATCAGGATGGCGTTAACGCCGGATAATTATACAGAATAAGGAGATAGCCTCATGTCTCATCGTTTGACTCGTTTGACCTGCTGGCCGGCACTCATGGTTTTGCTGAGCGTGTTTTGCTGTTTCGGACCCGGCCCAAGTCCGGCCTTAGCCGCAGAAAAAGTCATCAAGATAGGCACCCTTTTCCCGTTGACCGGACCGGTCGCAACTGCCGGTCAGAGGTGTCAGGCTGCGGTTCAGACCGCTGTTGAGATTATTACTAATAAACATCCCGAGCTGCAGGTTCCGCTAGCGGACCAGGAAGGCATCCTGGATGGGTACAAGATAGTCCTGGTTCATGCGGACAG
>CAITZA010000118.1 GCA_903896745.1 uncultured Desulfomonile sp.
ACGTCCTGAAAAGTGGCGGCGCGTTTGTCGTGCAACTCCTTCTGAACCTTATAGTCCTCCTGCGCCTTTTCCAGGGATGTGATGGCCACATTCAGATTTCCCAAGAATTCATCGACAATGGCCTTGTGCCGATCCTTGGAAATTTCCGCCACAACAGCTCCCTGCTCGACATTATCTCCTTCCTTGTAATCGATCCTGTCAACCAACCCACGAACTTCTGAGGGCACAGTGGCCGACCGGATGGGGTAGATTACCGCGGAAACTTCCTCAGGAGTCTGAATTCCAAGGATTTGCATAGTGGATTGATCGGGAACCCGGCTTTTTGTCGTGGAAGAAGGATTCTCATCAGTTGAGGAGAAGGCAAGTATAGCCATCATGCAAATTACAAATGTGGCCACAAGGCATACCTTGCGGCTCGACAGCGTTGACAGACTCATAAAAAACCTGCGATACAATTTCTGGAATCTAGGCTTCCTGTTACTGTAAGAGATGATCGAGGCGTTATTGCTCCAGTTTCTGTGTTGGGGCCGTGGCTGGGGCCAGGCTCCTGCCCAAAGCGTCATAAAGCGCCCGGGCCTGTAGCGGAGACAGGTAAACCTGCTTTTCATAGACTTCCACAAGCGTATTCTGACCCTGTTCATTACTTCTGGGCCGAACCTTGCCGAACAGGATTGACACGTCAAAAGGGGTGGTCTCCACCATTATGCAGTTGGAATAGTAGCCCTCGTCTTTCATTGAAACAATTTTTGGCATGGTTTGACGAGTCTGTTCATCCTTGATGTTTTCTGTCATTGATCTCTCTCCTAAATAATTTTTCGATAGTATTCCTATGTTGATTTCGTTTCAGGTTCTGTGCCCCGATGACTGATAGCCAGTAGGTCTCCGATGGTCAGTTTATCGATTTTCAGGGCCGACGCCACCCGGATTTCGTCATAGTGGAAGTCTATTCTCTTTACTACAGAGGTATGGGACATCAATTGCGAATGTCCAAATAAAGACATGTTGGGACCAAGCGATCCAGCTCCGTCAAGATCAGCGCCCGACCTGCCCATCGAGTCCCATAGCATTTTTTCATGGTTCCCAAAGTCTAGTTTATGCCCTTGCGAGGTCAGCGCATCGTGGTTCTCAAGGCCCGTCATTGGCGATGCGCTTCCGGAAGAGTCATTTCGCGTGGGGATGTGGCCTCCAAAATAATGACCTGCGCTTGAATCAGAGGTATTGATTCCGCCAGCCCCGAAGACTCCATGCCCCTCGTTCCCTGCCGGTCCAGGGGAGGAAAACGCGACGTCGGCGGAAGGTTGCAACTGGCTGGCCGATGGCCCGTCAGGCGCTCCAACGGAAATCTTTGCGTCCGGTCCAGGAGCTTCCGGCGCTGGCTTGGGGGCCGGAGGGGGAGGCGCGGCGCCCTGAGGAACAACCACGATGGGATTGAGCACCCTGATAGAAAACGTCTGATAGGCCTCACCGCCGTTACCATCCTCGATCTTGATCGTGATACCGACATCGCCTGCGCGCGCAGGATCGGCCATCCACCGCATGCTACCAGTGTAAGGATCAATCGTCATGCCCGACGGTCCAGAGACCAGCGAATATGTCACCATGTCCCTGCCGCGCCAGTCATGCTGCCCGTCATCACTCGTATGGGGATCGTACGAGAAAAGGTTAGCCGACATCATCACCTGTCCAGAGGGCGAGGAAGTCAGGAAAACCGGAGCCGCGTTTCTCACATCTACATCAAAAACATCTGAATCCGAGGACCCGTGTCCGTCGTAATGAGTAAGCCTGAAAGTATATGCCCCCACGTCCCTGTTATCAGGCGCCCATTCTATGAGTCCGTCAGATTCGCGGAATGTGATGTCTGTCCCGGATCCATTCCGGGCGTTCCATTGCGACGCCGAAACAAATTCGGATTCATTCATTATCTCGAGGGCATAATATGCTTCGATCCCAACATTTTCATCGGTGGCCTGGACG
>CAITZA010000119.1 GCA_903896745.1 uncultured Desulfomonile sp.
CCGTCCATCGTATATACGGTGTATTCCGAGCTCCCCATTATTTCGTACTGGGGTTTATTCCCCAAGGCCAGCTCAGGTGACTTTCCCGATGAAACAAAAATGGCGCAGAGGTCTGATGGCGGGGCGTCCATAGCCATCGTATTCCCCGACGGGCTCTCGCAACGGCTCGAAATTGGACGACTGGAAAAAAAAGGTTTTGAGACAGATCAAGTCAGACTGTGTGATGAAATTTTTCTGCATGAATAATGAGTTGATCTTGCTGCTCAATTTGGTTAACTGTCGATATGTTCAAGGCTCGCATCAAACAAGGCTCGAAAATCCGATCAAACTAATCAAAAAAAATATCATACCGGCGAATATTACGATCAATAACACGGCAGGCGCTATTGCGGCCAATATGGCTCGCCCCAGGCTAACCCCGCCTGTTACCCTTATACCCACAACAGTAATCCACAAACTCCAAACTGCAGCTACCAGCCATCCTATAAATGGAACGCCGTAGAAGATATTCGGGCTGGATGAGTAGGAAATTATTTTCAGTGTAGTGGTGAAATTTTCTTTTCTTGCGCCAAAGACTATCATGCTCAAATGAAGAATCAATGACCCGACATACACCTCAAAGACTATTAGCAACGGAAGCACGAGGATTGATGATATAGCCATATTCCTGACGAGATTTCCGTGAGTCATTACCGGAGATTCTGCGAAAAACTCGGATAACAGTCCAAATATTGCCCCAATGATTCCCAGGATAAGGCTATATAAAACAGGTAACATTTGACCGCCGCTACGAGGCATATATCTGAAGAAGTCGCTCGGGTGAAACAGCGTCTGGTTTATGGTCAGTATCAGGCCTCTGACAAAACTTACTGAAGACTCGTCCTCCCATGGTGAGCTGAATTCAGTTATCCTCACTTGACCGGAATTTACCGGATCGCTAACTGAACTTTCTGCAGACAGACCAGCCTCCATAGGATCTATAGGTTCATCACCCTGGTATCCGGAGAGCTTTTGACCGCAGTGACCGCAATATTCCCGCCCTTCCCCATTGCTGATATTCTGACCACATTTAGGGCAATACACTTGTTACTCCTCTGAGGCTACGGGCGGGCTTATTCATGAGTGATACACCGTCTGAACATGTTAGTTCCTATGAGAAAACATCCGCCGAAAAGGCGTATATTTCCGTGTCACCATCTTTCCAGGCCTCAGGATGAAGCCCCGCCTTTCTACATGTCTCCCTTAGAAACGTTTCTACATCCCAGTTTCTTTCTGAAGCTACCTGAGGGAGCAACAAGCCTGACCTGGCGCCTTTGCGGATGAGCAGTCCATGCAGCCCAACCTTGATGGAGGCGATGTCAGTAAGCCGTTCAAAGGGGGTCAGGACAGAAATTTCATAGTCAATGAATTTTAACTCGTCTGCGGTGACAGGTCTGAATCTGGGGTCTCTGGAGCAAGCCGCTTCAGCCATTTCCTGCACGGTGAGAAAAAGAGGTTTGGAAGCCTGCAAGGCCCCGATGCATCCTCTAAGCATGCCCCTCTTATGGAGAGTAACAAATGCGCCTCTGTTTTCCATAAGCTTCTGGGCGCTCGAGGTTATTCTGGAAGGCGTTTTTCCGTGGCTCACTTCATCGATAGTTTTTTTTACTATATCAAGCAGCTCTTGCTTTTCATCGGGACTTAGCCCAAGATCAACCCCCACATTTTTTTCGATGGTTTCCATGTGTTGCTCCATTTGTTGAACTGGCGGTCGTTGTCGCAGCAGTTTCTAGGGAAACAGCGGCATGCCTTCCAGACCATCAGTCTCTTTAACTCCAGCCATAATGTTCATATTCTGTATAGCACCCCCGGAAGCGCCTTTCACAAGATTGTCAATCGCTACGGTGATAATTATCATGTTGGTTCTGTTATCCACTTCCAAAGCGATATGGCACTGGTTAGACCCCCTGACCCTGACGGTATCAGGCTGAATTCCTTCAGGCAAAATCCTGATAAAAGGTTCGGCGTGATAGTATGTCGAATAAATTTCCCGCAATTTATCAGCATTCAGGTCTGATTTCATGTTCAGATAAATTGTGCTTACCATGCCTCTGGAAACCGGAATCAGATGTGGGGTAAATCTCACGGTTATTTTTCTTTGGGCTATTTCCGAAAGCTGTTGCTCCATTTCAGGAATATGTCTGTGACGAATCACTCCGTAGGGTTTGAAACCTTCACCGGATTCACAGAAACTGGTATTTAGCTTTGCGCCCCTACCTGCTCCGGATATTCCCGATTTGGAATCAACTATGGGAATCGATGTGTCAACAATATCCAATTTCAATACAGGAGCCAAACCGAGGATTACAGTAGTCGGGTAGCAACCGGGATTTGCAACCAACTCAGCATCCCTGACCAGACTCCTCCTGATTTCCGGCAGTCCGTAAACCGCTCTACCAAGGAGGTCAGGTTTTTTGTGAACGCCATACCATTCCTCATAGGTCTTGAGGTCATTCAACCTGCAGTCAGCCGACAGGTCTATTACTTTGACCCCTTTATCTAGTAACGGTGCGATTACATTGAAAG
>CAITZA010000120.1 GCA_903896745.1 uncultured Desulfomonile sp.
AAGGCAATTGCCATAGACATTAAATCGGAAATGACGGTGTAATTCGATCAATTTCGGAAGGCGAAGCATTTATGGCCCAAATGTCATAAGAAATGGACAGCTCAATTTCTATTCTTCTGGTCATTACAGGGGTTAGTAAAGCGCTCAACTGTCCAACAATCCTGTTAAGGTTTAAAGGTTCAATATCGGTTTTCTGCTGAAAGCCATCGTCGCATTCATCAGTTCAGCGCTGCTGTCGATTGCCTTTTTCATCATTTCCCCTGAATTGGCGTAAACAGGGGCGATGGAACTATCTTCATGGTATTCAGTCCCGTCCTTTTTCCTGCTTATAAATCTTCCTGACCATACTTTTCCCGCTTTTATGATGGCCCACATGTTCGTGTAAGAATCTTCATCGTGTTGGTCGCTCTTGAAAATATTGTCCCATGGAGGTAGGTTTTGTCTTTCAGGGTAAATGAATTCTGGATAATCTCTTAAGGAGACTTACTTTCCAGATTTGAAGATAAATCCTCCGTCTTGCCAAGACTTTCCTTAGCAGACTGTCCCAAGACGTCCAGGCCGTTTTGACTCTCGACCAGTTCTCTTTCATAGGCCATGGGTTTACATTCTCATAAGCGCCCTAGTCAGCTCTCCATAACAGTCGATTCAGTTCGTTCCTGAGAATACCCATATCGTAGGGCTTGTGCAAAACGCCGGCAGGTCTGGGGCCGGGAAACCTTTCCAAGGCAACATCCTCAGTCAATCCAGTGGAAAGTATGACCCTTACATCAGGCTTGATCCGTATAAGCTCTCCGAAGGCTTGAACTCCATTCATTTTAGGCATCTTAAAGTCGAGAATCACCAGATCAATTTCATTCATACGCTCCCGAAAAACGGAGATAGCTTCCTCCCCATCCGAAGCAGTGATGGCGTCGCAGTCCATGTGGTCAAGACGTCTCACCATTAGATCGAGAATAAGTTCCTCGTCATCGACCACAAGGATAGTCTTTCGCTTCTTAGCGGTGTCAGGACCCTTCGATTCAGTCTCCGCCACGAACCTGTCGGAGCCTAATGCTGGCTGATCCCTTATCGGCGCAGGGAAAAGAACACGAGCTGTCGTCCCCTTCCCAAGCTCGCTGTCCACCATTATAGCCCCTTGATGGCACTTTACTATCCCGATCACTTCTGCCATTCCAAGTCCACGACCCCAGAATTTAGTTGTAAAAAATGGATCAAATAGCTTGACTAGGGATTCACCGTCCATACCACAACCAGTGTCTGTAATCTGCAGAAAGACGAACCGGCCGGCCCGATGTTTATCTACTGGGTGGCAACGGCTGAGATAAGCCTCATCACATTCTGTAACACCGGTAGACAGTTCAATCTCGCCGTCTTTTTCCCCTATCGCCTCAGCGGCGTTCACCAGCATGTTCATTACCAACCGATTAATTTGATCCGCATCTCCCTTGATTGGTGGCAGCGTGCTCCCGGTTTTTAGTTTCATGGTCACTTGTTTGGAAGGGCTCCAGTGAAGCAGGTCAAGTTTTTCATTTAACAATTTGTTGAGATCCAATTCTGTGGGGAAATAAAAAATATTACCGGTGTATGTCTGCATCTGTCGGGAGAGCTGCGCGGATCGTTGGGCCGCCTCTACTGCGCTATCAATCCTTGGCCTGGCTGTACTATCAGGCGCCAAATCCATAAGAGCCAGCTCCAGATTGCCTAACACCACTGCCAACTGGTTGTTGAAATCGTGAGCTATGCCCCCAGCCATAACAGACAGGCTCTCAAGTTTCTGGGTATGTAACAGGTTTCGTTCAATCTGTAGTTTTTCTTCCTCGAGACGTTTACGATCCGTAATATCATGCATGATAGCGAGAACATGATTGGCCCCCTTTGGGTCTCTCAATAAGGAAGTAGAGATCAAAACAGGCCTTTGATTGCCCTCTTTGGTTGTTATCACCCACTCTTCGCCTCGAATATCATCACCCACTCTCATGCGGTCCATACGCTCAATAGCCCGGTTCCGTAGTTCAGGGTCAGGATACATCGACTGGTACCACCCCAGCCTGTTGATTTCATCCATGCTGTAACCGGTGATTGCGGTCATCCTTTGATTCCACTGAGTGAACCTCACAAATGGATAATCGTTGACACTATGGCAAACGCAAATACCTTCCGCTGCATTTTTCAGAACACCTTCGATCATCGACAGATGCTCAGCTATTTCCTTTTCTGCCCTGATACGCCCGGTTACATCCCTGTTGCTGGCGCGGCGGCCCATCCATTCGCCGTCGGGCCCGAATACTCCCTGGCAACTGTGAGCGATCCAAACAATCTGGTCATTTCGGTCTACGATCCTGAAATCAATATTCTGGGGTTCGGAAGCCTTTGTTATCTCTCTACGGTGATGAGCCCACTTCCCCTGGTCTTCAGGATGAACAATTGAGTCGAGCAGATCCGGATCATTTATAAAATCAACGGAGCGATAACCCGTGATCCGTTCACAGGAAGGCGAAGTATATTTTATACGACCGTCAGGAGCGATCCAGTATTCCCAGTCATGGGTGAAATCAACAAAGGTTCTAAACTTTATCTCACTTTCTTTCAAGAACGCTTCCGCTGCATTGCGGTCGGTAACATCCAGCATTACAGTCAGGATGAACTTTTCCCCCTCTCCGATCGGATTGCTGTTATTTACAACGGATCAATCGTCTCGGTTCTAAACCCAGGAAAGACAACGCCAGAAGCACTTGGCTTAGCTATGACAGGAGCCAAGAGCGCATGATGAAGAGCAAAATTTTCTGGGGGGCTGTGGCACCAGTTGCGGCAATTCTGAATTCCTTAGTTCTGGTCTACTTAATTTTAAAACTCCGTGGTGTAGACCCTATTGAAATGTTTAAGTTGATGGCATCGTATGGATTTGACCC
>CAITZA010000121.1 GCA_903896745.1 uncultured Desulfomonile sp.
ACAAAACGCCATTTATCGTGATGATTGAAAACCTGGTAAAGGGCCTGCTGGCCAATCTCATTCCCAAGCTTGGGTCGTCGCCGGTAACATTCAGGGAGGTAACGCCTGGCCTGGCTCAGGTGTTCGGGGATCATTCCACTCTGTCAGTTCGCCATGGATTGTTCTGGGTAAGTCATACCGGCGGGGTGTTCAGTTTTATTGACCGGCCTGAGCTCTCAGATTTATTGAAAGACAGGATTGCGCCTGTTTCGCGGAGTTCCTGGATTAACGTGTCGGAAAACTGTTCTGTTAGTGTGGAAACGACCGATGACCTTTGCGGGGATATTGGCAGGCTTACAACGGCTCTTTCTGATTTCCACGATCTGGTCGTTCATTTGGTTGGTATACAGTATCAACAGAGGATGACAGATCAGGCAAGTATGCTTGTTCAGGAACAGGACCAGGAAAACCGGTTGGTCGAGACAGCCCTTGAAAAGCTTAGTTCAACCATAATAAAAGACCGTCGTGAGTTCGTGGCCTTAAAGGGAAAACCGCTACTGGACGCCTGCCAGATAGTTGGATCCCAGTCAGGCATTACCTTCGTGCAAATACCTCAGGATCAAAAGGGTAGCGGAGATCCGTTAAAAGATATTTGTGAAGCCTCGCGTATCAGGGCCAGGGAAGTTCTACTTACGGGAAAATGGTGGAAAGAGGATCACGGCTCATTCCTGGGATTTATGGATGAAGAGGAGCGTCCGGTAGCCATACTTGAGAAAAAGCCAGGGGTTTATATCCTCTGCAATCCGGTCGATGGTACGAAGACCAGAGTAAATGAAGCTCTGGCGGGGCGTATCAGACCTGTGGCTTATGTTTTCCAGACGCCTTTTCCAGAAAAACCTCTCAATGCATGGGATCTCATAAAATTCTCGATGAAGGGACTCGGGCCCGATATTTGGAGAAATATCGGTTTTGGAATCATGAGTGGCTTGCTATCATTGATTACGCCAATTGCCACCGGTATTCTGATTGATGATATAATTCCGAGTGAAGACCGTTCCCAACTAATAGGCCTGTCGCTTGCGTTCGTGGTGTCAGCGGTCTGCATCAGCCTGTTTCAGTTCGCTCAGGCTCTTTCGGTCCTACGAATCGAAGGCAAGGCCGGCTTTGTGGTTCAGTCCGCGGTATGGGATCGGTTGCTGTCACTCCCCGTGACTTTTTTCAGGCAATATCCTGCTGGAGACCTCGCCAACAGAACCATGGGCATTGACCAGATGCGCCAGTTGATATCAACCCAGGCGATGACCACCGTCCTGACGTCTGTCTTCTCAATATTCCAGATCGGGCTTCTGTTCTATTACAGTATCGAGCTAGCGCTTGTAGCTCTGGTTTTAACCGCAATATCGCTCATAGTTCCGGTGATCTGTTTTCTGTTGCAACTGAAATACCAGCGGCCCCTCTATGATCTGCTTGGGAAAATACAGGCCTTCAATCTTCAGGTCATAAGCGGCATTGCCAAGCTCAGGGTAAGCGCGGCCGAGCGGCGTATGTATCATTTATGGGCAAGTATGTTTTCAAAACAGAAGGAGCTTTCATACAAATCCGGGGTGGCAGGAAACGTGCTCGGAGTTTCTGTGAGCTCACTGCCGCTTATCGGAACATTTGTCATGTTCACATGGATTTTTTTCAGTACGGACAAGGCCTTGCATTCAATTTCCCCGGGGCATTTCATGGCATTCATAAGCGCCTTTACCGGAGTGCTTGGAAGCGCATATTCAACGTTGACGACCGTTTTCCCGATGATGCAGGTAAAACCCGTTTATGAAAGAACCAAACCCATTCTCAAGGCGTTACCCGAGGTAAGACAAAAGGCCGCGTATCCCGGAGAACTCTCAGGACACCTTGAACTCAACAAGGTTTCTTTTCGATATTACCCGGATGGGCCATTAATTATCAAAAACTTTTCACTCGAAATACAGCCCAGGGAATTTGTGGCTCTGGTCGGCCCGTCCGGAGCCGGAAAATCAACATTGATAAGGCTTCTTCTGGGGTTTGAGCAACCTGAGTCCGGCTCTATCCTCTATGATGGGCAAGACCTTGCCAAACTCGACGTCAAGGCTGTCCGAAGACAGATAGGCGTAGTGCTGCAAAATGGCCTGCTCTTCTCAGGAAGCATATTCGAGAACATAGTGGGGTCTTCGCCTCTAACCCTCAATGACGCATGGGAAGCTGCCCGTATGGCGCAACTCGAAGATGATATCAAGAGCATGCCAATGGGGATGAATACGGTCATCGGTGAAGGAGGAGACGGGCTCTCGGGTGGTCAAAGGCAGAGGCTGTTAATAGCGCGCGCTATAGTAAGGCGTCCCAGAACATTGTTTTTCGATGAAGCTACCAGCGCACTGGATAATGAACGCCAGGAACTCGTCAGCAAGAGCATCGAGGAACTCGAGGCCTCAAGGCTGGTTCTCGCTCACAGACTCAGCACCATAAGAAACGCCCACAAAATATGCGTTATTGTCGAGGGAGAGGTCGTGGAAATGGGAAATTTTGATGAACTCATGGCCAAAGGGGGCGTCTTTTCTGAACTCGCCAAACGCCAGATCGTGTGATCACACTCGCCTCTAGTTAACTTTAAAAAACCATCATAATATATTGACTAATAAAGCTTTTTATGGATATTATATTTTATGGCAAGCTTGAGAAAAGGGATTTTTGTACTTAGGAGAATGGTTATTCCTTTAAGAAGGCGTTTCAGGATTCAGAATTTGGAGGTTGGCTATCAGCACAGGTTACATGAGAGTTCAGGATTTGAATACGAATGTGCCCGGGCATGTTCGGGATGTCCGAAAAGGTTTCAGCTATGGTGATTGATAGGCGAATATATTTTGTATTCCTGACTGTGGCGGTTCTCGGAATGACTTCTGCCAGCGGTATACCTCTGTGTAGCGCTTCGGCTAGTCCCGTCGTGCCAGTCCCTTCGATCGATCTGGCAAATTACCCGAGCGCAAAAATAAACGTCAGAGACGCTGTAAATCTGGCAATAGAGAGGAATTTCAGCATCCGCAGCCAGGCTCTGACAATCGCCCAGAAAGAGAACGCTCAATGGGCGTCGTTTTCGGACCTGTTGCCGCAACTGAGTGTGACGTACGACTCAGAGATAAACCGTTACCGGCAGGCTGCCAACACTGGAATCTTCTCCGGCATCCATCCGGGGCGATGGAGTTATCGAGGTCAGACCAACAACCCGACGCTCATGCCGCTATACCCTTACAGAATAGATCCTTACAAGAATATGACACTTACAGCCACATTGACCCAGCCGATCTACAACGCTGGGAGGCTGGGTAATTCGTACAAGTATGCGATAATGGATTCTATCGCTTCAGCGGTAGACATGGATACCATGCGCCGGGATCTGGCCAAGTCGGTTATTCAGGCTTTTAATCAGGCTATCCTGGGTAACAGGCTGATTCAGGTGGTAGACGAATCGATACGGGAATTAACGGCGTTCAAGACCAGGTCTAAAGCTCTCCTGAAATATGGGGAAGCCTTGAAGGTAGATGTTTCCGCGGCAGAAGCCAGTCTTGCAAAGGCCAGAGCCAGAAAAAGCAAAGTTATCAGCGATATGGAGACAGCCCGGGCTCAACTGAATTTTCTCCTGGCTTTTCCACAGGGTGTCTGCCTCAAACTGGAAGACAACGTCGTTTATGAGCCCTCGCCCTATACCTGTCCGGAGATTTACATGATAGCGGTGTCGAATCGTTCGGAAATAAAAAAGGCCAGTATTTCAATAGATCAGGCTAAAGCGCAGGTCAGGATTGCACAAGCCGCTTTAGTGCCTGAAGTAAATCTTCAGTTACAAGGCCAGAGGATGAACGATGACTGGAATGTCTTTGACCCTGAAGGAACCAACGACTGGTCCGTTCAAGGGACTCTCTCGTGGGCATTCGATCTTTTTAGAAGCCGTGAGACGGTGAGGCAGCAAAGGAATGCGCATGCGCAATCCTTCGTCAACAGGGAATACCTGGTCCAGCAGATCATGAATCAGGTCCAGACCGCATATCTGCAGGTTAAGCAGAGCGAAGCCAATGTCGATGCGTTCAGGAGCGAGATCAAGTGGCGCAAGGAGCACTACGACCTGGTTCGCGCCATGTATAACCAGCAGTTAACCACGTACCTCAATGTCATGGACGCAATAGAAAGTCTCGATGAGTCAAAATCCAACTACTTCACCGCTGTCGTAAATCATGTCATCAATGTGGCGGAACTGGAACGCCAGATGGGGATTCTCAAATAACCACCGAGACAAAAAATCATTTCCCGAGCGCCGGAGAATCAAACCACAGTCCTGTAACCCGCTGCTTATCCAGATTAACGTTTAGCACGAGACGGATTAGAACATCATCAGAAGTGTTGGCAAACCTGGCCTTGAACAGCGTCACCGTATTGGCCCCCTGGACGTAAAAACCAATGAAATTGACAGAAGCAAGCTTCCCTAAAACCTTGTCAAACCTCTCGGCCAACTGCAGGAACTTTTCCGATGTCTCTGCCTTCTTCATCTGATCCGAAAAATCACGCGAAAACTGTTCGTAGTTCTTTGATTCAATTGCTTTGAGGATTGATGTCACCTCTTCGGTGGCCATGCTCCTGATTTTGTCGTCACTGACTTTGTCCTGAGCCAGGGCAGGCTGAAAAGAGCATGCAAAAAAGAGAACCGCCAAAAAGATGGACAGAATCCCATATTTTCCGGTCATATTCACCTCACCTCTTCCGGATATCACCGAAACTTCCGAAAACTTGTTCGAACATTAAACTTAATATATTTTTCCATTCCTGAAAAGTAAACCGGGGCCCTCAAAAAAATTGATGTTGATAGTCTAAACCTTCGGGCGTGATACCTTCCAGGCTACCTCCAGATACGTGCGCATGTTCGTGAAACGCAAATGTCTCACTGATAAACCAGGGTGACGGAATTAGGATAATATTGTAGCCAGGGATAGGGTTTACCGCTCTCTGGTGGTGACCAGAAACCATCAGTTTTTAGATATACAGTGGACAAGGTTACCGGGAACAGGCTCGTCCATGGGGCAATGTTACTGATAACTGCGGTCTGGCCATCGACCGTAAACCAGGCGGCGCTGTCGAGACTAAACATAAATGGTCCTGGCGGAGGACTGGAAAAAGTGTATGTCAGCGTAGTTGCGGAACTAGGCGATGTTAATGTGCCTTGCTTCGAAATATTGTTGCTTTGAGCGGTGCATGGTGTGCCTCCGGTGCAATCTGCCATTAAGACGAAGCCGGTTGCATACGCATTCAAAATACCCGGGTTGCTCGGCGCCTGCGTTGCTGAAGACACTTCAGACAAATTTAAAGATGGGGAGGTGGTTTTTTCTGTAGCCACGATTTCAAT